>JBMLQZ010000285.1:0-8166 GCA_049241285.1 Chitinophagaceae bacterium
CGGCAGATACATTGTTTGAATTACTTCTAAAAAAATTAGAGGCACTAGAAGTGGGGTTTACGGTCATTGAAAAATCATCTAACCCCAAACCCTTTGCATTACTATTGGCTCCAGCATATTCCCAACGAAAAGTATACGTATTTCCATTTGGTATGGCTAATCCTGAAATAACAAAGGATTCTAAAACCGAATCTACTACAACTAATGCATTATTATTGGCATCTGCTGTGTAAGAATGATTTCCAGCTGTAACCTCAGTATTTGCGGTAGATTGACCATGATAAAATTTCCAATTAAAAGCAGCCATTCCTTGACGAAATTTTTCATACTTAAATGAAATTAATATTGAAGAAATTGTAGCACCAGTATTATTGGTAAATGAAAAAAAGATATTACGAGGAGCGGTATATAATGAAGTTGATAAAAAGCCAATAGAACGGTCTGTACTTGAGCTAGCTTCTGGATTTCCCCAATTAATAATACCGCCATTAGATGATGCCGTTATTGCATCTGTGCCTGTTAAACCATATCTTAAAGATGTTTGTGTAGCACTAGTTGACCAATCGGCATCACCAGCTCTAAATCCAGTTGGCAAACTTGCTGTAGCACTTGTTCCAATATTAAAATTTTCTGTTATTGGGGTATTTAGTGTTGTAATACTTCTCTGTGCAAATGAGGGACTTAGAAAAATAAACATAGAAACCGTAATTACGATCGCCTTATTTATTCTTTTTTTACCTTGTCCGTCAGTAAATTCTGGTAAAATAATAAAACCACTAGGTATGCTTAGCAGCTTAAATACTTGTAATAATAGTACAGAGCAATACATTTTTCAGAGGATTTTATCACTCAAAAATTAGAAATGTTTTTAAATTATCAAGTACAAAATTTATTATTATTATTATTTTATTTTATAAATACTTTATCTATATTATTAATTTTTCATTAACCCATAATTCTTCAGCTTCTATAATTAAATAAAATTATTTATTAATCAACTATATAAACATACTAAATAAATTAAATTTTAATAAAAAATTACTTTTAGTTAATATTATTATATACATATTAAGTAATTATCAATTTAAAACACAGGGTATTTCGATGCTTTTCTAGATACTAAAGTGATATATACTACAAGCGAAGTAGTAAAATTTATGATAATTAGTTTTGAAAAAATTTATTCAAAAATAAATTCAGCATAGTTTAGAATCTATTAAATGATAACTACAATCTTAGTTTACATAGATAAACCCAAATTGAAATTATTTAAAGAAAGTAAGCATGTAACAAATTCTATATAATAAAAAAGCCTTATTACATTTTGATGCAATAAGGCTTTCATACTCAAATTAAATAGTTATTATTTCATTGTAAATGTTTCTAAAAACTTAGTGGTGAAGTTTCCATTTCTAAAGTCTTCATTTTTCATTAATTGTAAATGAAAAGGAATGGTTGTTTTTACACCTTCAATTACATACTCACTCAAAGCTCTATACATAGTATCAATTGCTTCTTCTCTTGTTTGGGCAACGGTAATTAATTTTCCAATCATACTATCATAATATGGCGGAATTACATAACCAGCATATACATGGCTATCTACTCTTACTCCATGACCACCAGGTGTGTGTAAAGTGGTAATTTTTCCAGGTGATGGTCTAAAATCATTGTAAGGATCTTCTGCATTAATTCTACATTCAATGGCATGCATAGTAGGTTCATAATTTCTACCAGAAATTTTTTCACCCATCGCAATTTTTATTTGCTCCTTAATTAAATCAAAACTAACCACCTCCTCAGTAACACAATGTTCTACTTGAATACGTGTATTCATTTCCATAAAATAGAAATTGCGATGCTTATCTACTAAAAACTCAATGGTACCAACGCTTTCGTAGTTAATTGCTTGAGCAGCTTTAATAGCAGCCTCTCCCATTGCTTTACGTAATTCTGGGGTCATAAATGGTGAAGGACTTTCCTCAACCAACTTTTGATGCCTACGTTGAATAGAACAATCTCTTTCACTTAAATGGCAAACGGTTCCGTATTGATCTCCTGCTACTTGAATTTCTATATGGCGTGGTTCTTCCACAAATTTTTCCATATAAATTCCATCATTTTTAAATGATGCTGCAGCTTCAATTTTTGCAGTATTAAATGCTTTTTCTAATTCTTCTTCTTTCCATACAACACGCATTCCTTTACCACCACCACCAGCAGTTGCTTTTAAAATTACGGGATAGCCAACTACATTTTTAGCAAGGTCTTTTGCTTGTTCTACACTTTCTAACAATCCACCACTTCCTGGAACAACAGGTACTCCTGCTTTAATCATGGTTTCTTTAGCAGTAATTTTATCACCCATTGCATTAATCATATCAGGTGTAGGCCCAATAAACTTAATGCCATGATCTGCACATATTTGTGAGAACTTACTATTTTCTGCTAAAAACCCATAACCAGGATGAATGGCATCTGCATTGGTAATTTCTGCAGCAGCCATAATATGTGGAATATTTAAGTATGATTCTGAACTTGATGGCTTACCTATACAAACCGCTTCATCGGCAAAGCGTACATGTAAGCTATCTTTATCGGCAGTGCTATAAACGGCAACAGTTTTTATCCCCATTTCTCTACACGTTCTAATTACACGTAGTGCAATTTCGCCCCTGTTTGCGATTAATATTTTTTTAAACATGGTTATTTTTTAAGAATTGATGATAGAAAAAATGTGTAGAGCAAGTATTATATAACAATAAAAAAAGTAGGTTATTAAATAGTTGACATTTATTTGAAAATTCAATTCAAGGTTTATTGAAAAGAAATTCAATAATGAAGTAGAACTAAGAATAACTAAATTTTCGTTTGTTTTATTAACACTTTCTTGAGCTACAGCATTCTTTTATTTCGGCTCTACTAAGAACAAAGGTTGGTCGTATTCAACCGGACTATTATCATCAACCAATATTTTCACAATGGTTCCACTAACTTCTGCTTCAATTTCGTTGAACAATTTCATTGCTTCAATTATACAAAGCACTTTACCTGGTTCAATTTCAGTACCTATTTCAGCAAAGTTTGGTTTATCAGGAGAAGGTTTTCTATAAAAAGTTCCAATCATTGGGCTCTTTATTGTAATAAAGTTGTCTGCTTTTGCTGCAGGAGCAGCTGGTGCTGCTGAGGAAGTAGCTGCAGGAGCAACAGGAGCTGTTGAAGGTGCTGATGGTGCAACATTATATACTTGTTGTGGCATTTGTGGTGCTGCAACTGTTACTACCTGATCTTCTTTTTGTTTAATGGTAACTTTACCATCTTTATCTTCAATACTAATCTCACCAATATTACTCTTGTTGATAATTTTAATGAGTTCGTGAATTTGTTTTAAATCCATAAAGGAGATTTTTTTAGGGTAAGTAATCGATTTTTTTGAAATTGAGTACAGTAATTTTCTTCTTAAAATAAGAGGCGGCAAAATAGCCAATATTTGATGGAAATTGCAATAAATGTTGATAAAATGAACTTTTTTGTATAAAAATCAACTAAAAATAGGTCATTTTCATCTAAAAATGGGCAAAAAACAAAGAAGGAACAACCTAAGTTATCCCTTCAAAAACATTTATTTAAATAATCAGTTTTATTCTTTAACACGTTCTACATATTCACCTGTTTTGGTATTAATACGTATCAACTCTCCTTCGTTTACAAAAAGAGGTACATTTACAGTAGCTCCTGTTTCAATGGTAGCACTTTTTGTAGCCCTTGTAGCTGTATCACCTTTTAAACCCGGCTCACAATACGTAATTAAAACCACAATTTTTTCGGGCAATTCTGCACCAATTGGCAATTCTGTTTCTGTATTAATAAATACAAAAACCTCACTTCCATCTTTCAAATATTGAGGAGCATCAATCATTTCTTCTGCTAAAACTATTTGTTCAAATGTTTCATTATTCATCAAATTGTATCCGCTTTCATCTTTATATAAATATTGAAAAGTCTTTTTTTCTACACGAATAGGATAAACAGTTTCACCACTATTCCATGTTTTTTCAATACTACGGCTATTATCTACCCCTTTTAATTTAGCCCAAACTTTTGCAGCCGCTCTAGCAGTTTTGTTTTCACCAAACTCAACTACACTGTATAAGCTTCCATCTAGTTTTAAAATCATACCACGAGAAATATCCGAAGTTGTTGCCATAATCCGTTATTTGTTTAGTTAATTTGAGGGGGCAAAAGTAGGGATTGATTGGGAAATAAAAACAAATGAAAAGGAACATAACTGTTTCAGTTCATTTTTATAGAAAACTTGACTTTGACATTTATGAAAAAAATATTGATTACTGCAGCTACAGATTTTGAATTATCAGGTTTACAAAGCGTTTCTAACAAGTTTAAACAATATGAAATTGAATTATTAGCAACGGGTGTTGGAATGCTTTCAACTGCATTTCATTTAACCAAACATATACTAGCAAACAAACCAGATGTTGTTTTTCAAATGGGTATTGCAGGATGTTTTAATAAAGAAATGCCTTTGACTTCTGTTGTAATAATTGAAAAAGAATTTATAGCCGATTTGGGAGTAGAAGAAAATAACGAATGGAAAGATATTTTTGATTTAGGATTGGCTGAAAAAGACCTTAATCCTTTTACAAGTAAAGGGCTAGAAAACAAGAATATCAATCTATTTACCTCGTCTAATTTTTCAAAGGCAATAGGAATTACTGTTAATGAAATAACAACAAATTCAAACCGTATTGCATTACTAGCAAATAAGTATAAACCAGTTTCTGAAAGCATGGAAGGTGGGGCGTTACACTTTGTTTGTAATTCTCTACAAGTACCTTATTTACAAATAAGAGGCATGAGTAATTATGTTGGAGAAAGAGATAAAAGCAAATGGGAAATTAATAAAGCGATTACCAACACACATCAAACTATTCAGCAGCTAATTAATGATTTATAAAAAAACAGCCATACAACAAAAAAAGTTGATGGCTGCTGCATATAAAAAAGGGGGATATTAATTTCTAAGTGGTTTACCACTTGTTAATACACTTTGAATGCGTTCTAAGGTTTTACGCTCACCACATAAAGATAAAAACGCCTCTCTCTCTAAATCTAGTAAGTATTGCTCAGAAACCAATGTTGGCTCACTTAAATCGCCGCCACACATTACATAAGCTAGTTTTCTTGCCACCAATGCATCATGTTCAGTTGCATAACCGCCACGCCACATTCCATTAATACCGGCTAACATTGCCCCTAAACCCAATCTGCCTAAAACTTTAATATCTTTTCTTTGAATAGGTGTTATGTATCCTGCTTGGTGTAAGTCTAAAACAGATTCTTTAGCGGTTGCAATTCTTCTACCTAAGTTAGCGACAATAATATCTTGACCTTTTCTTAAAATACCCATTTCCATTGCTTCATGTGCCGAAGTAGCAACTTTAGCTGTAGCAATATCAAAGAATCTTTTCTTCAAAGTATTGGTTTCGGGTTCATCGTCATGAAGCTCAGTAGAAGCCCTTAATACAAACTCTTTTGTTCCACCACCACCAGGAATTAATCCAACACCTAATTCAACCAAACCAATATACGTTTCGGCAGCTGCACAAATCTTATCAGCATGTAAATTCAATTCACAACCACCGCCTAAAGTTAAACCATGAGGTGCTGTAACAACAGGTACGCTTGAGTAACGTACACGCATCATGGTATTTTGAAATTGTCTAATTGCAAAATCTAATTCATCATATTCTTGTTCAATTGCATACATGAAAATCATACCCACATTTGCACCTGCACTGAAGTTAGCACCATCATTTGCAATAACTAAGCCTTTATAATTTTTTTCTGCAATAGCAATAGATTGCTGAATTCCTTCTAAAACTTCACCACCAATACTATTCATTTTAGTGTTCCATTCTAAACCAACTACATCATCGCCTATATCAAATAGTTTACAAGCACTATTCTTCCAAACAATTTTATCTGAATGATGCTTAAGCACTAAAAATGCTTCTCCACCTGGAATTGGCAGATAACTTTTAGTTGCCACATCGTAATACAAACGCTTACCAGCTTCTACTTTATAAAAAGTAGTATTGCCATTAGCCACCATTTCATCAACCCAAGGTGCAACTGAGATACCAGCAGATTTTATGTCAGATACTGTTTTTTCTACACCTAAAACATCCCATGATTCAAAGGCCCCAATTTCCCAACCAAAGCCCGCCATCATTGCATCATCAATTCTATACACCTCATCACTTATTTCAGGAATTCTATGAGATATATAGGAGAACAAAGCATAGTGAAATTGACGATAAAAATCTGCTGCCTTATCAGTACCAGCAACTAATGCTTTTAATCTTGTTTTTAAATCTTCTATAGGTTTTGCTGTTTCAAGTGTTGCAAACTTTGGTTTCATGCGTGGCATGTATTCCATTGTTTGTAAATTGAGTGTTAGAATTTCTTTTGATCCAGCAGACTTATTTTTCTTAAAAAATCCTTGACCAGTTTTATCGCCTAGCCAATTATTTTGAACAATTGTTTGTAACCAACTAGGAATGCTAAACACTTGCTTAGCCTCATCATTAGTACAATTTTCAGCAACACCATTAGCAACCTTTACTAAAGTATCAATACCTACAACATCGGCTGTTCTAAATGTAGCAGATTTCGGACGACCAATAATTGGCCCTGTTAATGCTTCAATTTCATCAATGGTTAATGATAATTGCTGCATAATATGAAAAATACTCATGATGCTAAATACCCCAATTCTATTGGCAATAAATGCAGGAGTATCTTTACATAAAACAGTAGTTTTTCCCAACATTGCATCGCCATAATGCATTAAAAAATCAACAATTTCTGGCTTCGTATGCTTTGTAGGTATAATTTCTAGTAACCGTAAATAACGAGGAGGATTGAAAAAATGAGCACCACAAAAATGTTGTTTAAAATCTTCACTTCTACCTTCACATAACAAGTGAATAGGAATTCCTGAAGTATTTGATGTTATTAAAGTTCCTGCTTTTCTATATTGCTCTACTTTCTCATAAACTTGGTGTTTAATATCTAACCTTTCAACCACTACTTCAACAATCCAATCTACTTGAGCAATATCTTTCATATTGTCATCAAAATTGCCAGTAGTAATTTTTTTTACAACATCTTTTGTAAAAACTGGACTAGGATTGCTTTTAATGGCAGCTGACAAAGCATCATTGACAATTTTATTTTTTACTGCTGGTTTAGCATCGGCTGGCGTGTCTTTGGGAACAATATCTAATAATAAAACTTGAACACCAATGCCTGCAAAATGACAAGCAATTCGGCTGCCCATTACACCACTTCCTAATACTGCTACTTTTTGTATGGTACGCTTCATAAATGACAATCGTTATTTAGAATGTCAAAACTAAATAAAAAATAGTTAGCTATGCAACTAATTTTAAAGAATTGAAATGTTAATCTTTTCGATCCATTTTTTTCAGTTATTGTTCGGCAAAATGAACGTTTAATTCTAGAAATAAACAGGAGAAGATTAATTTTTGTAAATAGCAATTTTCATCTCGCCATTACTTTTCACATACCCTCTGTACATACCTTCTGTACAAAATGGCATAGCAATATTTCCTGCTGCATCAATGGCAATTAATCCACCATCACCACCAAGTGCAGGAAGTTTTTTCACCACCATTTCATTGGCTGCATCAACTAACTTCATTTTTCCAAATTCCATTTTATCAGCAATGGTTTTTGCCATTGTGAGTCGAATAAAATACTCACCCCAACCTGTGCAGCTAATTGCACAAGTAGCATTATCCGCATAAGTTCCAGCACCAATAATAGGTGCATCACCTACCCTTCCAAATTTTTTGTTGGTCATTCCACCAGTGCTTGTGGCAGCCGCTAAATTCCCATGTATATCAAGGGCAACAGCACCAACAGTTCCATACTTATAATCTTTATTTGTTGGTTGTTTTAATAATTGAGTTTTAGGATCAGAATGATCTAGTTGCGTTTTGGTGCTATCTTCTGCTTTTGCTTTTTGTAAACCCTTCCAACGAGCTTCTGTATAAAAGTAAGAGGGATCTACAATTTCACAACCTTGTTGTTTAGCAAACTTATCAGCTCCAGCACCAG
>JBMLQZ010000286.1:0-2536 GCA_049241285.1 Chitinophagaceae bacterium
GTCATGAATTTATTTGAACAGCAATTGCAGCAATTAATTAGTGCTGCTTTGAAAGAAGATATTGGCGATGGCGATCATAGCACATTAAGTTGTATACCCGCTGAAAAAAGAGGGAAAGCAATTTTAAAAATAAAACAAGATGGTGTACTTGCTGGTTTGGCCATTGCTGAAAAAATTTTTAAACAGGTAGAACCATCAACTCAATTTGTTGCCTTTAAGAAAGATGGTGATAACATGCATTTTGGTGAAACAGCTTTTGAAGTATATGCATCTATTCATACAATTTTAACAGCAGAACGTTTGGTATTAAATTGTATGCAACGAATGAGTGGTATTGCAACATTAACACAACAATATGTTCAAAAATTACAGCCATATTCAACCAAGTTATTAGATACCAGAAAAACCACTCCTAATTTTAGATTGTTAGAAAAAGAAGCTGTAAAAATTGGTGGAGGCGTAAATCATAGATTTGGATTGTATGATATGATTATGTTGAAAGATAATCATATAGATTACGCTGGAGGAATTGAAAAGGCAATTACTGCTGCTTACAACTACACACAAGAAAAACAGAATGGCTTACTAATAGAAGTTGAAACAAGAAGTATTGATGATGTAAAAACGGTTTGTGCTGTAGGTAAAGGAAAAGTTAGTAGAATAATGTTAGATAATTTTACACCCGATGCAATTGTTGAAGCACTTGCAATAATTGCTGGTAATTTTGAAACTGAAGCAAGTGGAGGTATTAACTTAAATACTGTTGAAAGTTTTGCTGCTACTGGAGTAGATTTTGTAAGTGTTGGTGGTTTAATTCATCAAGCTAAAAGCCTTGACTTGAGTTTAAAAGCAGTTATTATTGATTAATAATTATTTATTTGTGTTATGAGTAAAAAGAAAATTCCTTTGAGTAATAATGGGTTTGTTTTTAGTACCGATCCTAATTTTAAATTGGAAGAAGATGTTCCTATTGTAGAAACATTATTGCCTAAAGAGCAAAAATTGAGAATAAAATTGGATACCAAGCATAGAGCAGGAAAAGCTGTTACTTTAATTACTGGGTTTTTTGGAAAAGCAGAAGATGTAGAGTTGTTGGGAAAACAATTGAAAAATTTTTGTGGAACAGGAGGCTCAACAAAAGACTTTGAAATTATTATTCAAGGCGATCAAAGAGAGAAGGTTTTGCAATGGTTAATGAAAAACAACTACACACAAACCAAAAAAATATAAGTACTTAGTTTAACTTACTTGGGGCAATCATTTGAAAAGGAGGAATATGCACTTTAAATTGCTGTTTAGTATCTTGATTTTCCATAAAATAAGCACCAAACATTTTACCCATTTCTGTTTTTAAATTACAGCCACTAGCATATTGAAATTGCTCTCCTGGTTTTAAAATAGGCTGTATGCCTACTACACCATCGCCTTCAACTTCTCTTTGTTCTCCGTTGCTATCAAAAATATACCAATGTCTTTTTAAAAGTTGTATTGTAAAAGGATTGTGATTTTCTAAGGTAATTCTATAAGCAAACATGTATTCGTTGTTGATTGGATTGCTATAATCTGGTTGATAAAAAGTTTCTACAGAAACCATTACACCTTCAGAAATTTTTGAAACCATTACAATGTTTATTTAACTAAAGATAAGCACTAAAAAATAAAAAAGCTTGATTCACAAATAAATCCATTTTATCCTTTAAAATGAATCAATTTTTCTACTGCTTTTTCTAAAGTTGTTTCTTGTTTTGCAAAGCAAAATCTAAGCGTTTTATTATCAGTTGCTTTTTTATAAAATGCACTTAAAGGAATAGTAGCAACACCAAACTCTTTTGTTAATTTTATAGCCATTTCAGCTTCAGAAATATCACTTATATTTTTGTAAGAATAACATTCAAAATAGCTGCCATTACTAGGTATACAAGTAAATACAGTTTGTTTCATTAAATTTCTAAAATAATCTCTCTTTTGTTGCAATATATTTCCTAAACTGCTGTATGCGTCTTTATTTGTAATGTAATTTGCTAGTGCAACTTGTTTTGGCGTATCACAACTAAAGGCATTAAATTGGTGTACTTTTCTAAATTCATGCATTAAATTACTAGGAGCAATACAATATCCTAATTTCCAGCCTGTGCAATGATATGTTTTGCCAAAAGAAAAACAAACAAAACTTCTTTCAAATAAATCTGGATACTTTAATAGACTAAGATGTGGTAACGAATCGTAAATAAGATGTTCATATACCTCATCACTTATGATAAATATGTTGGTGTTTTGAACAATTTTTTGCAAACATCTAATGTCATATTCTGTTAAAACTTTTCCTGTTGGATTATGAGGACTATTGATAATTATTGCTTTTGTTTTAGGAGAAATTTTTTCTGAAACTTTATGCCAGGGTATAGAAAAGTCATCTTCTTCCAAAGCAATGCTAACTGCTATTCCACCATTTATTTCTATATTGGGAATATAACTATCGTAAGCAGGTTCAAAAACAATCACTTCATCATTTGGCTGAAGAATAGTTGTTAATGCT
>JBMLQZ010000287.1:0-1886 GCA_049241285.1 Chitinophagaceae bacterium
GTGTATTGTACAGCTGGCTATCCTAAGTTAGCTAGTACACTTACTGTAATGCAAACGCTGCAAAAAAACGGTGCAGATATTATAGAATTAGGAATGCCTTACAGCGATCCTTTAGCTGATGGTCCTGTAATTCAAGCAAGTGGTAGTGTAGCCATTGAAAATGGAATGACTATTACTGTTTTATTTGAACAATTAAAGCAATTACGCAACATTCCATCTTTAAACAATACGGGTGTTATTTTAATGGGATACATGAACCCTGTTTTACAATATGGTTTTGAAAAATTTTGTGCCGATGCTGCTGCAGTTGGTATTGATGGTTTGATTCTTCCAGATTTACCCGAATATGAATTTGAAACAGAATATGGAGCCATCATAAAAAAATATGGTCTTGACTTTATTTTCTTAGTTACACCAGAAACAAGTGAAGGGCGACTAAGAAAATTAGATAGTTTAAGTACGGGGTTTTTATACGCTGTTTCTTCTTCTTCAACAACCGGCAACGAAAAAGATTTTAACGCAGTAGAATTGTATTTAGAAAGATTAAAAAATATGGGTTTAAAAAATCCTGTTTTAGTAGGTTTTGGAATAAAAGATAAAACAACATTTGATGCCGCATGTAGGCATGTAAATGGTGCTATTATTGGTAGTGCCTACATAAAAGCATTAGAAAATACAACTGATATTCAGCAAACAACAGCTACATTTTTAAACAGTATTTTACTTTAATGATTTGGTTTTTGATAACCAATTAGTAATCACAAAAAACAATGAGTAAAGTAGTTATTATACAATACAATGCAGGTAATATTCAAAGCGTATTATATGCTTTAGAGAGGATAGGAGTAGCAGCAACCGTTACAGCTAATCATGAAGCAATAATGGCTGCTGATAAAGTTATTTTTCCTGGTGTTGGAGAAGCTAATAGTGCAATGGCAAGTTTAGAAGAAAATAATCTACATCATCTAATTAAAAACTTGCAACAACCCGTTTTGGGAATTTGTGTTGGCATGCAATTATTATGTGCATATTCTGAGGAGAATAATACTACTTGTTTGGGCGTTTTTAACGAACCTGTTAAGCTGTTTAAACCAGCTCAAAACGATGAATTAAAAGTACCTAAAATTGGTTGGAACAATATTTACAATTTTCAATCTCCCTTAATGAAAAATGTACCAGAAGAGGGATTCTGTTATTTTGTGCATAGCTATTATGTGCCTTTAAGTAATCATACCATTGCTACTACAAATTATGTTCAACCATATAGTGCAGCCATTCATAAAAACAATTTTTATGGCGTACAATTCCATGCAGAAAAATCATCTGCTGTTGGTGAAACAATATTGAGAAACTTTATTGAATTATAATTGATTAATTGCTCCCTAGTTTATGATAATTATTCCGGCTATTGATATTATTGATGGAAAATGTGTGCGTTTAACGCAAGGCGATTATGCACAAAAAACAATTTATAACGAGCATCCATTAGAAGTGGCAAAAGCTTTTGAAGATGCAGGTTTACAAAGGCTTCATTTGGTAGATTTAGATGGTGCTAAAGCTGGCACCGTAAAAAATTGGAAAGTACTAGAAAGCATCGCTTCTAAAACAAAATTGGTGATTGATTTTGGTGGTGGAATAAAAACAGATAAAGATGTTGAAATAGTATTTAATTCAGGAGCATCCTTAGCAACAATTGGTAGTATTGCTGTAAAAAATAAAGAGATTTTTATACAATGGTTGCAACAATATGGTGCTGAAAAATTTTTATTAGGAGCAGATGTGAAAGATGAAAAAATTGCCGTAGCAGGATGGTTAGAAACAACCGATGTTTGGATATATGATTTCATAGAAAGTTATATGCAGCAAGGCGTTACGCAATTGTTTTG
>JBMLQZ010000288.1:0-1944 GCA_049241285.1 Chitinophagaceae bacterium
ACAAAAAAACTCCAATCTCTATCAATACTTTCAGCCAATCCAACACCACCTTGACTCACAATTTGCAAATCTCCCAAACCCATCTCCTTGCCCATTTTTATTAACGCTTTAGGATATCCATTTGAAGCTACAGTACCGGCAGTTGCAAAAACACCAATAGAACCTGGCGTTTTCTTCTGTTGTAAAATGGCAGCTTTTGCTCCAGCTTCAATAACACCAATACAAGCAATATTTTTTTGTAGATACTTTAATTGCTTTCGAATATCTTCAAGTGCATAAGCAGTTGCAGTGTTACAAGCTATTACTATCATTTTAACAGGGCTTTTATTAGCTGATTTCCAATTGTTTACAGCATTCTGTGCATATAAATTATTTAATAAAAAATCCATATTCTTTAAAATATGCTCTTTTAATAAATCTGTTTTTTGTTCTGCTGCATAATTGCCATAAGGCATATTTGCTTGGTCGGCTAAATATTGAAATATTTCTTTCTCAAAATCTGGTTTTCCATCAGCTCCAACAATTCCTGTTGTATTATTAAAAGCATCTAGAGTTAACATAGCTTGCAAAACAGTTAATCCACCTGTTCCTGAATCAAAAACGCCAATTGGTAAATTATTTTTGTTTTGTGCGGCTAGAAAAAAACTATTCAACAAAATGAATACTGAAATGATAACATTTTTTTTAGATAACATTTTAAATTTCTTGTATTTAAGTTTGCTAAGTTCTGTTTCTTTGCACCTCTTTTCATAAAATCTTATAAAAAAAATTTAGAGATATAGAGTGTAATATTGCAATGAATCAAAATCATAAACATCATATAAGTTATATCGGTTTTTTTTTAGCACTTTCTGGCGCCATTTTGTTTTCTACAAAAGCTATTCTTGTTAAACTAGCATTTCAATCTACCAAGGTAGATGCTGTAACATTGCTTTTTTTGCGAATGCTTTTTTCGTTACCGTTTTATATTGTTATTGCGTGGTTTTCATCGAAAAAAGAAGGCGTTTCTAGAATTACTTCCAGAGAATGGATGCTTATTGCAACTATGGGTATTTTAGGCTATTACTTAAGTAGTTTATTTGATTTTATAGGATTACAATATGTTTCTGCAGGTTTAGAAAGACTTATTTTATTCCTCTATCCAACTTTTTCAGTATTAATTAACACATTCTATTTCAAAAGTCATCTTGCTAAAAAACAAATCATTGCTTTAATTCTAACCTATATTGGCATTGGCTTGGCGTATTTTGCGGAATTGCAAGTGACAAACGCCAATCCCTACTTTTTTTTCGGTTCGTTTATGATTTTTTTATGTGCTATTACCTATTCTATTTATTTAGTTGGCACTGGTAGAATGGTTCAAAAAGTAGGGTCGACAAGATATACAGCTTACGCTATGTTATTTGCAACGGTGGGTGTTTTCATTCATTTTTTAACAACAAGAAGCCAGCAAGCAATGAATTATGAAACTAATTTGTTGGGTTATGGTGTTGCACTTGCTATTGTTGCTACAGTTGTTCCATCTTTTCTCATTTCAAATGCTATGAAAAAAATTGGTAGCAATAATGTATCTATTATTACAAGTATTGGTCCTGTTAGTACCATTCTACAAGCACATTTTATTTTAGGTGAGAAAATGTTTCCATTACAAGTAGTAGGAACCTTAATTGTTGTTGTTGGAGTGATTTTAATTGGTTGGAAAACAAAAAGCAGCCAAAAGAATGAAGTGAAAGATTAGTGCTTTTGAATATCTGGTGTAATATTAAAAATTGCTTGATTTCTTGTATTATCAGCAGGAGTTGTCATAATGATAGAATAAGCAGAACCAGAAGCCATTGTAAAGTCTCTTTTAGAAGCTAGATTAGCCGCTGTATCATTAAACACTGTCACATTATATTTACCAGCAGTTAGGGTATTAAATTTAGCATGAGAATCGTAAGTATG
>JBMLQZ010000289.1:0-2659 GCA_049241285.1 Chitinophagaceae bacterium
ATTACTCCATTTAAAAAAGTGCCACTTGTAACAACTACAGATGAAGCATAAATTTCATTACCCATACCAGTAACTACACCATAAGCTGTACCATTTTTAATTAAAATAGAGCTTACCATATCTTGATAAAAATCTACATTAGGTGTATTTTCAAGCATTTCTCTCCAAGTAGCAGCAAACAACATTCTATCGTTTTGAGTTCTAGGACTCCACATTGCTGGTCCTTTACTTCTATTCAACATTCTAAATTGAATCATACTTTTATCGGTAACAATTCCACTATAGCCACCAAGAGCATCAATTTCTCTAACAATTTGTCCTTTTGCAATTCCACCCATTGCAGGGTTGCAACTCATTTGAGCAATGGTTTGCATATTCATGGTTATTAATAAAACCTTACTGCCCATATTTGCTGCTGCTGCTGCTGCTTCACATCCTGCATGACCAGCACCTACCACAATAACATCGTACTTAGGAAACATTGCTTTTTATATTTAGATGACAAAGATAAACGAAGAATAGAGAGGAATAAAGTGAACGAATTTTAATCAACTAAATTGTTTTAGTTGGTCTATTTTAATGTTTCACGTGGAGCATTTAGATTGTTTGCTCTTTTTGGTTTCACGTGAAACCCTACAATAATAAATATTGATGAATGTAAAAATCTTCTTTTAATCGCATTTGCTTGCTTTGAGCTTTTGTTTTATCCTTATAACCACATAAGTGCAAGGCTCCATGAAATATCACACGTAATAATTCTGATTGATAGGGTGTGTTTAATTGAATACTGTTTTCTTTAACTCTATCTAAACTAATATAAATTTCACCTTGAACAGGATTGGTGTTGCTTTCGTTCAATGAAAAGGTAATAATATCGGTATAAGTATGATGTTGTAAAAAACGAATATTAATATCTAACAGAAACTCATCAGAACAAAAAACATATTGTAGATGCTCTAAAGTAGTTTTCTCTTGGGTAAAAATTGTAGCAATAAAATGTTTCAGCTTTCGCTTTTCTTTAAAGTAAAAAGATTTGTCGGCGTTTGAAAAAGAGACCATTGGATAAGATATTATTTCTAACTCCAAAATTCGTAACAAATTGGTGCAGTACCAATTTACTTTTGTTTTGAAACAAAGAATCAGTTTGTATTCAGTATCATTTGAATAATATAAGTAAATGAAAAGATTAAGTGAATTAGAAGTAGGTCATGTAGCAACAATAGATTCTTTTGAAAAAGATGATATTTTTATTAAGCTAATGGAAATGGGATGTGTTCCTGGTGAAAAAGTAAAAGTAATTCAAGTGGCTCCTTTAGGAGATCCTATTTCAATTGCAGTTGCCGGATATAACTTAAGTTTAAGATTGAATGAGGCAAAAAGTATTTTTATAACAGAAGAATAATTTCTCTTCACGTTTTTTAGAATAGTATACCTACATGAAAATTGGTTTATATTTTGGTTCTTTCAATCCTATTCATACAGGGCATTTAATTATTGCCAATCATGTAGCAAATACAAATCTGGTACAACAAGTATGGATGGTGGTTAGTCCACAAAACCCATTAAAACCATCTAAATCTTTATTAAACGAATATCATCGTTTACATTTAGCACAATTAGCTACAGCAAATAATTCACTATTAAAAGTTAGTGATGTTGAATTTAAACTCCCAAAACCTTCCTTTACTATTGATACATTAACGTATTTAGTAGAAAAATATCCCAAATATGAGTTTAGTATTATTGTAGGTAGCGATAGTTTTCAAAACCTACCTCGTTGGAAAAACTATGAATTATTGTTGAAGCAGTTTGCTTTTTTAGTGTATGAACGACCAAATTTTCCAGTAACAGAATTTAAAGAAGCATTATCTATAACAACTTTACAAGCCCCATTATTAGAAATATCGGCTACTTATATAAGAGAAAATATTAGAGAAGGAAAAAGTATTCAATATATAGTTCCAGATTTAGTAGCTAAAGAAATTGAAGATAATGGCTATTATAAATAGATAATCTAATTATTCATTTGGTTTGAATTAAATTGTGATACCAAAACTTCTCAAACCAATTATGAGTGACTTTTCTAAAAAAATAGTGAGTTTGATAATTGCTGTCTCATTATTTATCATACTTCAATTTATAAACCCATTTCATATTTCAAATTCTGCACAAAAAGTAATTGCCATTGCTGCATTAATGATAACGCTTTGGGTAACAGAAGCTATTCCAATGCCTGTTGTTAGTTTATTACCATTAATATTATTTCCATTAATGGGTATTGCAAAAATTGAAGAAGTAGCAATTCCTTATTCAGATAAAATAATCTTCTTGTTTATGGGAGGATTTTTTTTAAGTGTTGCTATTGAAAAATGGAATTTACACAAACGCATTGCTTTATCAATTGTACATTTTACCGGAACAAGTGGCAATAGAATTATTTTAGGTTTTATTGTGGCAACAGGAATGTTAAGTATGTGGTTAAGCAATACAGCAACTACTATGATGATGTTTCCTATTGCAGGTTCTGTAATTCATGTAATGGAACAAAACCACGATAGCACAAAACACAATATTGCAAATTTTTCAGTAGCAATTATGTTGTGCATTGCATACAGTAGCAATTTTGGAGGAATAGCTACTATTATTGGTACACCTCCTA
>JBMLQZ010000290.1:0-2919 GCA_049241285.1 Chitinophagaceae bacterium
AAGATCAAACTCTTTCAACTTTAAAGCATTCACTTTTGGATGTACCCTTTTAATAGCCTGCTTATTTAGCGGTTTCCAATTTTTTGCATCTATAAATTTCCCAGCTATTAATTTGGGTACTTCGCTTGGATAAGCTTTATAAACTATTGGGTTTATTTGAGTACCTCCATCTTCTTTACCTAGTTCAATAGGGTTACTCAATAAATATTTGCCACCTCTAATCCATACAGTTATGCCCTTTGAGTAAAGCATATTCTTTTTTTTCAATTCTCTTATGGCTTGCTTAGCAGCAGTAATTGTGGCAAAAGGTTGTTCTTTGGTTCCATTATTTTTATCGTTACCATTTGGTGCAACATAGAACTCTTGTGCAAAAATATTTACTACCAAAAAAATACCTAAAAGTAAAATCCCAATCTTTTTTTTCATTTTAAATATCAATTTTTTTGCTCGAGTTGTTCTAATACTTTCAAAAGAATTCTACCTTTTAAATGATTAAATATTTCATCGTTAACCATAGAAAAAGGGACATTCTAATAAACAATCCATTTTTATTTCAAATCATTTACCAAAATTTTTGCTTCATTGCTTGCAATAGAAATATCATACCCCTTTATATTTTTTACAATGAACACATCAGCAGGCTTACTTAATGAAAAAACTATTTTACCATTGATACTTAACTCTTGAAAATCTGTTGCTGCAAACTTGCTAATGTTATTATTACTACATTTCAAAGCTGCATAGCCACAATATTTTCCTGTGTATATATTGCCTTCAATAGTTTTTTCAAATAATGTAATTGTTTTGCTTGTAAAACGCTTGTGATCGTTAAATATCCAACTGTTATCATTTGTTTGAATACTGTTGGTCATATTGTTTTTACTAATTCCTAAGTGTGTTATATTGTTTATATCAAACTTTGTAAAGCTTGCTTTATTAGCTATTTTTTGCCAACGTTGGGAGATGTCATTAGCAAAGTAATCTTTAGTAACCTTGCCTTCTATCATCAACTTACCATTTTTATCAGTGTACTTTTCTAAGAATTGTAAAGTTTTTTCTTTCGCATATTCAGGATACAAAAAGATAATTGCATCAAATATATTACCATTGTATACGGCTTTACCTTGGGAATTTATGAATAGTCTACCATCATCAATTACATCTGTTGGAACTACAACATTTAAATAACCTGCCTTCCAAACTTGAACAGCTTTCTCTTCAATTTTTAATTTATCATTAATGTCGCAAATGCCACGTTGAGTAGTATCAGGATACCAATTCATTAATGCTTCTCTACCAAATACAATTAATAATTTTACTGCTGGTTTTGATGGATTAAATTGATTTAAAAGTCTGGCACAATTTTCAACAGGATTGATTTTTTCTAATGCGTAAGGTTGTTCTACACTTACCCCCCAATTTTGAACATCGTTAATAGCATGATAATGTGTACGTATATTGTATAGTAAATCAGTATAAGCTTTCTCTTCAATCTTGTCAATCTTTTTATCGTAATACATATTGTAAAGCATGTTATTACTATAGCCGTATAGAATGCCTAATTGTGTTGGTGTTGGTGTGCCTTCATCGGTGTGACCATAATCTCTTTTAACGTTCCACCAATTAATACCTGTTTGCCAAATTTCATCACCTTCTAAATGGTTGTGATGACTATCATGTAGGCCTACAAAAGTATTTGCACCGAATATTTTTTTTGCATAGTTGTAAACTGCTGTTTCAACGTTTAATGTTCCTTTACGCATTAAATCCATATAAGTATTTATGGCTTTAATACGTACTTCAGGTTTATTGGCTGGTGCATAACGCATATCGAATAAGGTTTTCTCAATATCGTATTGATATAATTCTTTGTATTTTTTTGCCATATCCAAACTGTATAAACGTTCTCTTAAAGGTTCCTTTACTCTTTGTAGTTCCCATGTAGCAAATAGTTTTAGATTGGTGTATTCATCTAACCCTATACCATCAAAAGGTATATTTTTATAAGCCAGCATGTTGTTCACTATTTTATCTATAGCTTCTTGTGAATGATTAGAAGATACTTTATAAAAATGTTGTGAAAGAATATACACTGAATAGCCAGCAAACTCTTTATTTGTTTGAATTTGCAAATTGATACTTGAGTCTGTTAAGACAGTGGTGATACATTTTGGTGTAATGTCTTTTAAAGAATTTGGCTCATAAAATCCAGTAGCAGTTTTTTTGAATAAATATGCCTTTAATAAAGCTGACTTAAAAGGTTTGCCACTTTGTGCTCGTACATGTTTAGCTTTATTATAAATACTGGCATATCCTTCGTTATCTAAAGTAATTTCATTTTCTATAACAACTCTCTCACAGGCAAGTTCACTAGTGTTCTCATTTGAGTTCCATAATTGCAAGCCAATTTGTATTCCTTTTTTATGAGCATAATTAACAAGCTCTGAAAAAATTGGTTTCATTTTTTCAGTGTCATAAAAATCAACATTGTTTCTGGCAGTTAAAAAAATTAATGTGTACTTACTATACGTGGCAAGGCTATCAATTTTATTTTTCCATGCAATTTCATTCAACATGTCTTTATTAAAAAACCAATAAGCAATTTGGGGATGATTGGTATTGGGAAACGATTGTATAAATTGAATATTATTTTGAGCGTTGCTTAAACTAGTAAATAATATTGCTAAAATTGATACTATATTTTTTTTCATTGGATGCTATTTTTATTCAACATCTGTTCTAAATGCAGATGCGACTAAGCCTTCTTTGTTATATAAATTAATTTGAGGAGCCAAACGCCAGCCCAATCTAACAGCTACAGGTTTGCTGATATTTTCAGCAGATACAATAACTTTATTTTTATCAATGACTGCTTTAGCAGGAATAAATTTTTTATCAGCACCAGCAATCATGAAATCT
>JBMLQZ010000291.1:0-1136 GCA_049241285.1 Chitinophagaceae bacterium
CTGGTCTTTCTGCTAATGGAATATATTTTTCTTTGAAAGCAAAGCCATCTACATTAGCGTACAATGCAAAAAATTGATACGTATTGTATAATGTACCAAAAAATTTACGCTGAACTTCTTGAATACCGGCTAAATCGAACTTTAAATTATCCCAAGGGCTAGCATTCGTAATCAAATACCATCTAGTAGCATCGGCACCAAATTGGTCAATGGTTTCAAATGGATTTACAACGTTTCCTAAACGTTTACTCATTTTATTGCCATTCTTATCTAAAACAAGTCCGTTTGAAACTACTGTTTTATAAGCCCTTCCATCTACTTTTTGGGTAGATAAACCTGCTTTATTCAATTCTTCCTCAACACTTTCTTTTATTAAAGATCCAATTGCATGTAAAGTATAAAACCAACCACGAGTTTGGTCTACACCTTCAGCAATAAAATCGGCAGGATAATTTTGAGCAAATAATTCTTTGTTTTCGAATGGAAAATGTTGCTGTGCATAAGGCATTGCTCCACTATCAAACCACACATCAACTAAATCGCTTACACGTTTCATGGGTTTACCTGAAGCAGATTTTAATATTACTTCATCAACCTGTGGTTTGTGTAAATCTGTAATTTCTTGTACTGGACTTTCTGGATGAATGCAAGACTGCAATTGTGCAATTGAGCCAATACATATTTCTTCAGTTCCATCCTCTGTTCTCCAAATTGGTAATGGCGTTCCCCAATATCTACTTCTACTTAAATTCCAATCAACCATATTTTCTAACCAATTACCAAATCTACCTTCACCAGTAGATTTTGGTTTCCAATTAATGGTTTTATTCAATTCTACCATTCTGTCTTTTAATGCAGTAGTTTTTATAAACCAAGCATCTAATGGATAGTATAAAATAGGTTTATCGGTTCTCCAACAATGTGGATAGCTATGTTCGTATTTTTCAACCTTAAAAGCTCTGTTTTCTTTTTTCAGCTTTACACATATATCTACGTTTACATCTACATAATCTTTTTCGTCTTTGTAGTTTTTAACGTATCTGTTACTAAATTCTCCTAATCCATCTACAAACTTGCCTTGTTTGTCTACCATGGTTAAAATACCAATGTTGTATTTTTTGCCCACTTTATAGTCA
>JBMLQZ010000292.1:0-5775 GCA_049241285.1 Chitinophagaceae bacterium
GGATGATATTTTAAAGCAAGCTTTCTAAATGCCTTTTTGAGGAAATCAAAAAGGCATTTAGAAAGCTTGCTTTAAAATATCATCCAGATGTAAGCAAGCTTTCTAAATGCCTTTTTGATTTCCTCAAAACTAGCAGATGGTTTTACTTCTAATAATTGATAATAATCTATTGTATACAAATGTTGCTACTTTTTAAGGTTACTTCTATCAATAATAATTCTGCATATTCCTTATAAAAATCAAAAAAAAGCAATCCAAAATTACAAAGCCCTCGTTCATATAGGCAACTTATTCCACAAAAAATAAAATCACATATGAAACAAAGACCTTTTAAATGGGCTGCAGCAATTGCATTAGTTACAAATTTGGCTATAGGATGTAAAAAAAATGATGCTATGCCAGAACCAACTACTCCAAAACCAGATGTAGTATTTTATGCGGTGACTGATGCTAACCAAATTTTAAAATACAATGCACAAACCACTAACATGGCTTCTGCAACTGTAAATATTACAGGTTTACCTATGGGTGAAAAAATTATTAGTATTGATTTTAGACCATCAACAGGAGAATTATACGGTTTAGGATCTACTAGCAGATTATATACTATTAATTACGAAACTGGAGCTGCTTTACCTTTAGGCACCACTACTTTTACTCCTGCATTAAATAGTTCAGTTGCAAGTATTGACTTTAATCCAACGGTAGATAGAATTCGCTTAGTAACAAATTCTGGACAAAACTTACGTTTACATCCTGAATTAGGTACAGTTGCTGCAACTGATGGAGCAATTAATGGTGGCATGAATCCATCTATTACTTCCATAGCTTACACCAATAATTTTGCAGGAGCATCTACTACAGATTTATTTGATATAGATGTAAATTCAAAAAAATTATACAAACAAACGCCACCAAACGATGGAACTTTAGCAGAAGTAGGAACAATCAATGTAAACTTTACTGGTAAAGGTGGATTTGACA
This sequence comes from Chitinophagaceae bacterium, assembly GCA_049241285.1. GTDB lineage: Bacteria > Bacteroidota > Bacteroidia > Chitinophagales > Chitinophagaceae > Parasediminibacterium. The sequence goes on from JBMLQZ010000292.1 coordinate 985, forward strand.
TTAACGCTGATAATAGCATCATTTTAGCAACATTAACAGTAGACTCTAAATCGAAATTGTACATGATTAGTACAACAGATGCTAAAGCTACTTACTTAGCTGATATGAGTGCTAATAACATTATAGATATTGCCATTCCTACAAATCCTGTAGCTTATGCTATTGATGAAAATAATGGTTTTCAAATTTTTAACCCAATGAGTAATATGGCACCAATTAATAAAACTATTGCAGGGTTAGGAGTTGGTGAAAGTATTGTAGGAATTGACTTTAGACCAGCTACACACCAATTATATGGATTAGCAACTACTTCTTTAGGAGCTGCTCGTTTATATAGTTTTAATGTAAGCACAGGTGCTGCAACTGCAATTGGTGGTGGTTTTATGCTAAATACAACTAGTACACATTTTGGTTTCGATTTTAATCCAACTGTTGATAGAATTAGAGTAGTTACAAATAGTGGTCAGAATTTACGATTAAATCCTAATGATGGTACACTTGCAGCTACTGATGGCAATTTAAATCCTGGTTCACCAATGGTTTCTGGTGCTGCATACACAAATAACTTTTCAGGAGCTACAACAACGGTTATGTATGTTACAGATATGGGAAAATTATATAGACAAGATCCTCCTAATAATGGAACTTTAACTGAAATTGGTAGTTTAGGTATTAATGTTGAAGCTGTTAATGGTTTTGATATTGGGGGAAAATCAAATATGGCTTATGCTTTGTTTACAGTTTCTGGTAGCACAAAAGTATATTTAATTAACTTAAATACAGGAATGGCAACAGCAGGTGCTAATTTCCCAAATAAGGTAAAAGCGATGGCTTTAGGCTTAGGTTTTTAATAAATTATTGCTTTAAATATTGTATCCCAATTAGTTTTTATTGACTAATTGGGATTTTTTATTAAACCATTTATCCATTTCTCTATCATAGTTCTTTCTAATGAACACCTATATTTGCACCCTCAAATACATTAAATGAAAAAAATATACCCCATTTTTTGCTTATTTATCTTCACTACCTTTTCTACAAATGCACAAAATGATGCTGCTGCAAAGAAAATATTAGATGCTGTAAGTAGTACTATAAAAAATTATAAAGCTATCACTGCTAACTTTTCATTAAAATCTATCACCAGTAAGGGAAAAAATAATGGTGTAAAAAATGGCGTTGTTTCTTTAAAAGGTCAGAGATATCTAATGAAGTTGAATAAGGTAGAAATTGTATGTGATGGAAGTAAAATTTATAACTACGATGGTAACAAAACAGTTACTATTTCTAGTGTTGATGATGCTAGTGCAAGTTTGAGCCCTCAGATATTATTATCTAATTTTTACGATAAAGATTATACCTATAAACTTATTTCTTCAGCAGGTGCATTTCATGAAATACAGTTATTACCAAACGATAAAAGAAAGAATGTTCAAAAGATTAACATATTTGTTGACAAGACAAAAAATGTAATTACAAGAGCGAAAGTATTAGATAAAAGCAACAACATTACTGAACTTTCTATCAGCAACATGAACAACAAGGCGGTTTTAGCAGATAATTTGTTTCTTTTTAATAAAGCAAAATATCCTGCCGATGTTGAGATTTTAGACTAGTTAATTTTATTTGAATTATAGAATTGTTTCTACGAAAAAGTCTTCTTGAAATTGAATTTCTGGAAGACTTTTTTTATGAAATATTCCAAAAATAGTACTACCACTTCCTGTCATACTACTATAAACAGCACCATAATCATATAAGGTATCTTTTATAGTTCCAATAATTGGAAATTGTTGAATTGCAGGTAACTCAAAATCGTTAATGAGTAGATTTTTCCAAGTTGTGATTGGTTGAATTATGATGTCTTTTATAGAAACTTGGGGCTTTTTAGGAGTAATGCTATTAAAAGCCCAACCTGTGCTAATATGAATTCTTGGATTCACAATTACAAATGCAAAATCTGATAAATCTAAAGAAATAGGGTTTATTATTTCACCTCTACCTGTTGCAAAACATGGTTTATTAATTACAAAAAAAGGACAGTCACTACCTAATTGTAGTGCATAAGCTATCATTTGTTCTTCACTAATAGTTAAGTGAAATTTTTTCTGTAGTAGACTTAAAGCAAAAGCTCCATCTGCACTGCCTCCACCTAAACCAGCACCCATAGGAATAATCTTGTGAAGATGCATTTGAATAGGGGGTAAGTCTGGAAAATCTCTTTGTAATAATTGATACGCTTTTACACATAAATTATTGGTTACATCACCATCTATTGGTATTCCAGAACTTGTAAATTGAATATTTTGAATGGATGAATTTTGAAGGGAAGATGCTTCATTTAAACGAACAACTTCTAGCACATCATTTAATGCAATTGGATAGAAAACGGTCTCTAAATCATGGTATCCATCCAATCGTTTTGCAGTAATATGTAAACCTAGATTTATTTTACAATTCGGGAAAACAACCATGAGATAGAAATAGGGTAAACTATTGAATATTGTTTGTAATAAATATTAATCTTCTTTACGCTTGTTTATCTCATCTCTAATGGCAATAGCTCTAATATAATCTTCATTTTCTAACACTTCATTCAATAAATTATGTAATTCTTCTAAAGATAAGGTAGCTAAGTTATCTCTGTTTTCGCCTGTTTCTTCTACACCTACAGCTTCACCCTTCTTCTTTTTACTACCAGTATCATCCATTAAAATACCGGCATTCTCTAAAATATGTTCGTAAGTATAAATAGGGCAAGAAAAACGAACTGCCAAAGCTAAAGCATCACTAGTTCTACTATCAATTTCTACGGTATCATGTTCTGTAAAGCACACAAGCTTAGAATAAAAAATACCTTCTTGTAAATCGCTAATTACAATTTCTTGTAGTTCTACATTAAAAGCATTCATAAAATTCTTCATCAAATCATGCGTTAATGGTCTACTAGGTTGCATATGTTCTAAAGCAACTGCAATAGCCTGAGCCTCAAAACCACCAATTACAATAGGTAATCTACGAAGTCCATTCACCTCGCCTAAAACCACTGCATAAGAATGTGTTTGTGTAATGCTGTGAGATAAAGCCACAATTTCCAATTCAATCTTCTTCATATCAAAGCCAAAATTTCAATGTATTGTAAAAGAGTAACAAAAATAAGGTGTAATTACATTAGTTATTCAATCATATATGGTTATTGCAGTAATAATCATTTCTAAATTCATTTTTACCCAATAATAATTTCAATTCTAAGCAATAATTATTTAGAAAACTATTTTTAATTGCCATTCATATACATTTAATAAAGTACCCAATAAAGAGTATTTATATTGCAAGAAATATTAGTACTTAATTAGTTTTACCATGAAGAGGTTTACATTACAATACATATTACTTGTATGTTTTCCTACGTTTGTTTTTTCTCAAATAAAATGGATAAATGTAGATAGTGTTTTTCAACCCTTACCAGAAAATATGCATGTATTTAAATCAGAAGATAGTTTAAATGGATTACCAAACATTGCTTATTATGTAATTGCTCCATTACAATCGAAAAAAATAAACTTTACAGCAGAAGTGGGAGAAGGTAAAAGATACACACCATCAGAATATTATACCAGATTAAAACAGCCTCTTGTTGTTGTAAACTGTACTTTTTTTGAATTTAAATACAATCAAAACTTAAATGTAGTTGTAAAAAATGGTGAGCTAAAAGCACATAACTTAAAAAGCATTTTCGATAAAAAAGATAGTGCTTATTATTACGTTACCAGAAGTGCTTTAGGTATTACTAAAAAGAGAACTGCTTCTGTAGAATGGGCTTTCTCAGATTCTAGCTACGCTTATCCGTATAAATTTCAACAGCCTGCAACATCAAAAGGTTTGTATAGCAAAGTAAGTCTAAATGACATGGCTCAAAAAATAGATGGTACCACAATACCTTATAAAAAATGGAAAGTAGAAACTGCCGTTGGTGGAGGGCCAATGTTATTAAAAAATGGAAAAATTACTATCACCAATGATGAAGAAAGAATGTTTTCTGGCAAAGCAAAATACGATAAGCATCCTAGAACTGCTATGGGAATAACAGCCAATAATGAATTGGTAATATTAGTTGTTCAAGGTAGAATGAAAGGAATTGCAGCTGGAGTTGATTTATTGCAAGAAGCAAAAATTTTAAAAGATATAGGCTGTATAGATGGATTAAATTTAGATGGTGGAGGAAGTAGTTGTATGCTCATTAATGGAAAACCAACTATAGCCGTTTCTGATAAAGAGGGCCAAAGACCAGTTCCTGCCGTATTTGTAATTCAACAGCTACAATAATAACTACTTTATTGAATTAATTTTTTTCGAACAGCAAATAAATAATAGGACTCAACTTTTGTTCTAGCCCAAGGTGTTTTTCTCAAAAACTTTAAACTAGAATTTATTGAAGGATTACTTGTAAAACAATTAATGGGAATTTGTTTGCCCATTTCTTCCCATCCTATAGAATCAACCATACTTACAAGCATTTTTTCTAGTGTAATGCCATGTAAAGGATTGTTTTTTTGTGTATGATCTTTTACCACCATTTATTTACTTTCTTTCACTAATTTTCTTAAAATAACCCATTGTTTTAATGCATCTCTTGAATCAATTGCAGGATAACCCAAAACTTTTTTTCCCGCCTCAAAATTATTAATAACACCAGATTGTCCTCCAACCATTACACCATTTCCTAAAGTAACATGATCAGATATACATGCACCACCACCTATAATTACGCCATCGCCTAAAGTAACTGAA
>JBMLQZ010000292.1:5785-8616 GCA_049241285.1 Chitinophagaceae bacterium
AACCGGCTAAACCACTACTTCCTGCCATAATACAACATCTGCCCATTTTACTATTATGACCTATTTGTACCAAATTATCAATTTTGCAACCATCACCCACTATTGTAGCACTAAATTTTCCTCTATCAATACAAGTACTTGCACCTATTTCAACAGCATTACCAATTACAACATTTCCAATATGTGGAATTTTTAACAGCCCTTTTCCATCAGGGCTAGGTCTATAACCAAATCCATCAGCACCAATGGTAACATTTGGATGGATAATACAGAAACTGCCAATTTTACTACGTTCTCTGATAACACTACCCGACCAAATGGTCGTATTTTTTCCGATAACAACATCGTCAAAAATGGAAACATTTGGATATAAGATACAACCATCACCAATTTGTACATTTTTACCAATATAACAATTTGCCCCAATATTACAATTGTTACCAATAATTGCAGTTGCATCTATAACGGCTGTTTTATGAATGGGTTCATTAAAAACAGGAGAGGGAGGTGCATATAAATCTAAAATCTCAGCCATTGCTATATCGGCATTTTTAACAAGTATAAATGCTTTATTTTCTCCTGGTTCTATTTGTAAATCGCAATCAATTACAGCAGCACAAGCTTTTGAATTTTCCCATTGCTTAATATATTTTTTACTTCCAATAAATGAAATTTGATTTGAATTAGCTAATTCTAATTGTTCTGGCCCAACTATTAGTTCAGTTGTATTACCGATTAATGTGCCATTTACATGTTCACAAATAGCATTAATTGTATACTGTTTCATAGCATTTGTTCTGGTGATTGAATAAAATGTATAGTTAAGCAATTTTTAATTTGAAATCAGTCATTTAAAAGTTTCCTCAAATAATTTTCAATAAAAAACCAGAAGCTTTTACACTTCTGGCTGTTTTTTACCCCCCGGCAAGAAAACTAAAATTTTTAAAAAACTTAATCGTAATTAAATAAGTGATTACAATTTATTTTATTTGTTCTATAAATTTATAATTTAGTAGATATGGATTTTAAAACGGAAAATCAAGTTAGTTTTGGTTGATATTTATCATTGTTAACCTATTGATTAACAACAATCTTATGTTGTAAAAGTAATAACTGATAACATAAAGTTCAACTGAGTAAAAACACAGTTTTTAAAATAGTGGAAATTATTTATGACACAATCGACAAATAATTTTGGGGCTTATTCAAAATCATTCATTACAGATGTACCAGCAGATTTATCTACTGAAGAGGCTATACAACTTTCCAAATCAATACAAAGATTTCCTGAAGAGGCAATTTATATATATTCCTTCGAAAAAGGAAGGATGTTGTATGCATCAGGATGGGAGCCAATATTAGGTTATAAAGACGATGAAATTTCAATGCTAAAGATTGTTACTATGACTGCACCAGACTTTGCACCTTTTGTTCATGAAGTAAACGATAAAGCATTAATGTTTATTCATAAAAAAACAGAAGATTTAGAGCAGTATGGTTTTTTAATTGGGCAAAAAAAAATACACAAAAATGGCAGTGAAGTGCCTATTGTTGCAAGAGTAGGAATTTATGGTTGTAAGGATGGAAAAGTATTATCAATTATTGGAAGATTTCAAGTAAATAGGAATTTGAAATTTGGAAAAATTATGCGTTATGCAGCTTATGGGCCTGAAAAAAATGAATTTGAAGAAGAATTAAATAAAACACTTTTTTACAGATATGCAATTTCTGATAAAGAAAAAGAAGCATTATCTCTAGTTTCAAAAGGATTATCGTTTAAAGAAATTGCCCATCAATTAAATGTATCAAAATCGGCAATAGAAAAAAGAATATTGCCACTATATAAACGATTCGAAGTAAAAAGCTTAACGCATTTGGTAAGCTTTGCTTACGATAATAACATTTTACCTTAATGATTTTTTGTAAGTTGAACTTGATATATCTGCTCTAACGGTATTTGCAAATATTTATTTAGGAATTCGTTCCAATCTTTTACATAATCTCTTTTACTATTTTTTCCAATAATCCAAATCACTTGTTTATTAGCCAATATTTCTTTAATTAATTGCTCATCACCAGTTTGTTGTAGAATTGATTTAAATAAACTTGGATGAATAAATTCGAAACCATGATCAGTTGCTGGCTGAATATCGTCTCTCACTATCATTTATGATTGTTTCCTATCCCAAACCATGTTATTATTTTTTTCTATTTGTTGGTTTTCTTCTTCAAAAAATAATTCTAGCAATTTAATGGCAGTAACATACACACACTTGTGATGTTGTATAGATGCTTCGTTGGCTAAAGCAACACCTAAACTTGTTTTTCCTGTTTTGTTTTCTCCGAATAAAAGCAAATGATTTTGATGATTATTTACTGAATTGAACTTTTGAATAGTATTTTTATTTGCTTCACTTAAAGGTAAATTCCATTGATTAAGTCTATATGGAAAAGGGTATTGTGCAATTTGCTGAAACATTTTTGTTACATACCAATATCTAGAAGGAATTATCAAAAGCAATAAAATTACAATTAACATCAACCAAGAATAAAAAACGTGGGCCTCTGTTACACAAGACATAAAAAATGCACCAATTGCAAAAAACAATAAATCTGTACTTGTATCATATATTAAGTTTTTCCAAGGAACTGCAAATGTTGGTTTTGTATTTTTATTTCTTGAAATGAACTGATTTATTAAAGGTTTTACAACATTAAATATTTCAAAAAGTAGCCATGCTAAACTTATCCAACAAGCTGCCATTAATGCATCGTTAGTATATTTTTGACGAAACCATTTATTCAAATACAATAAATATGCTGGAATAAAA
>JBMLQZ010000293.1:0-6442 GCA_049241285.1 Chitinophagaceae bacterium
TTGTTAAGGTATTTTGTTAGTCAGCAGTAATTAGCTTATCAACTGCATAGGCGTCGCACTCTTGTACTATATCACTTTATGCATCAATTATATTCAACTATCTATCTTAAAATAAGTAGGAATGTTTTTACAAAAACGCAATAGAATTTTACGACAATCAGCTGCTATAAGAAGTTTAGTATCAGAAACAATACTTACTCCAAACGATTTTATTGTTCCGCTATTTATTGTTGAGGGTAAAAATATACAACAAGAAATTCCTTCAATGCCAGGTTATTATCGTTTAAGTTTAGACAATACTATACAAGAAGTAAAACACTTGTATACATTGGGTTTAAGGGCAGTATTATTGTTTGTAAAATGTAACGATGCTTTAAAAAACAAACAAGCTACTGAGGCATTAAACGAAAATGGATTGATGCAACAAAGCATAAAAGCTATTAAAGATGCTGTACCACAAATGTTGGTAATGACAGATGTTGCTTTAGATCCGTTTAATAGTGATGGCCACGATGGCTTGGTTGAAAATGGACAAATCATCAACGATGCAACTGTAGAAATATTGGCAAAAATGAGTGTAAGTCATGCTAAAGCTGGAGCCGATTTTGTAGCTCCAAGCGACATGATGGATGGAAGAATTGCAGCAATAAGAGCAGCTTTAGAAGAACACCAGTTTCACAATACAGGAATCATGTCTTATAGTGCAAAATATGCATCTTGTTTTTATGGTCCCTTTAGAGATGCACTAGATTCTGCTCCAGGTTTTGGCGATAAAAAAACGTACCAAATGGATTACAGCAACAGAATTGAAGCAGTAAAAGAAACCCTGATTGATGTTGAAGAAGGTGCTGATATTGTGATGGTAAAACCTGCATTAAGTTATTTAGATATTATTAGAGAAGTAAAAAATGCAGTACAAGTTCCAGTTAGTGCTTACAATATTAGTGGTGAATATGCCATGATAAAAGCAGCTGCTAAAATGGGCTGGATAAATGAAGATAAAGCCATTATGGAAACACTAACTTCAATAAAAAGGGCAGGAGCCGATTTAATTGCAACCTATTTTGCCAAAGACTGTATTCGCATTTTAAATGCCTAATCAATAATCGTATTCATCATTTTCTACTAGTATTTTATGAACATCAACAATAGCAAATTATTATTTCAACGAGCTCAAAATACAATTCCTGGTGGTGTAAATTCTCCAGTTCGTGCCTTTAAAAGTGTTGGAGGAAATCCACTGTTTATTAAACATGCAAAAGGTGCTTATTTGTTTGATGTAGATGATAATCAATATATCGATTACATTGCTTCATGGGGGCCAATGATCCTTGGTCATGCTTATGAACCTGTAATTAAAGCCATTCAAAATCAAGCCCTATATTCTACTTCTTATGGTGCACCAACAGAATTAGAAATTAATATGGCAGAATTAATCACTTCTATTGCACCAAATGTAGATTATATACGAATGGTAAGTAGTGGTACAGAAGCTTGTATGAGTGCTATAAGAGTGGCTCGTGGTTACACGGGAAAAAATAAAATTATCAAATTCGAAGGTTGTTATCATGGTCATGCTGATAGCTTTTTGGTAAAAGCAGGTAGTGGTGTGGCAACATTTAATATTCAAACAGTGCCAGGGGTTACAGCAGGTGTAGCTAACGATACCCTTACTTGTGCTTATAACGATTTAGAAGCAGTACAACAATTAGTAGCACAAAACAAAAATGAAATTGCCGCCATTATTGTAGAACCAGTAGCCGGAAACATGGGTTGTATTTTACCAGCTGAAGGATTTTTACAAGGCTTACGAAACATTTGTGATATAGAAAATATAGTGCTCATTTTTGATGAAGTAATGACGGGCTTTCGTTTAGCCTTAGGTGGTGTACAAGAAAAATTAGGTGTAAACGCCGATTTGGTTACATATGGAAAAGTAATTGGTGCAGGAATGCCGGTAGGTGCTTTTGGTGGCAAAAAACATATTATGGAAGTAATTGCTCCTTTGGGCAACGTGTATCAAGCAGGTACTTTAAGTGGCAATCCAATAGCAATGATTGCAGGCTTTACCTTATTGTCTGAGTTAAAAAATAACCCAAAGCTTTTGCAAGAATTAGATGCTAAAACAGAATACCTAAAGGAAGGGTTAACTAAAGTATTTGCACAATCAGGTATACCATATACCATTAATCATATTGGTTCAATGATTAGTGTACACTTTAGCGAACAGCCTGTTACCAATTTTGAAACTGCTGCAAATGCTAACAATCAATTATTCAATAAATTCTTTCATGCAATGTTGGCAAAAGGAGTGTATTTGCCTCCAAGTGCTTTTGAAAGTTGGTTTTTAAATAATGCCTTAAGTTATAAAGATTTAGACACAACTATACAAGCAGCAGAAGAAAGTCTGAGAGAGCTTTAATGACCACCAATTTAAAGGGCTTTTCTTTAATTTATTTTCAATTCAGTCATTATTACTAGTAACTATAATTTATTAGTTGCTTTACCATTTATTTATCAATATAGTTTTCTTCTTAGCATGCTATTTGAAATTTAATTTAAAAACACCTTGCTATAAATAGTCTTAGCAGGTAACAATTCATAACTTAAATTTTAAAAGCATGAAAAGAATTTTCACCGTAGCTGTTATTGTTTCGTTAACTGCTTCTTGTACCATTATTCGTCAAGGTGAGGTTGGGGTAAAAAGAAGATTAGGTAAAATAGATGATACCTATATTTCACAAGGCCCAAAAGGTTTCAATGTATTTACTACTCGTATTCTTAGAGTTCCTACAAGAACCGTAAACCTTGAATTACGACCAGATTTGCCAAGTAAAGAAGGTTTAACCATTCGTACAGAAGTAAGTATTTTATACAGAATTAAACCAGAATTAGCACCTCAAATTTTAAATAAAATTGGATTAAACTACGAAAGTGAAGTAATAATGCCTGTATTTCGTTCAGCTGCTGCTGATGTTACAAGCAGATATTTAGCAAAAGATATGCATAGTGGAGAGCGTTCGGTAATTGAAAAAGCAATTCGTGTAGAAATGGCTAGCAATTTAGAAAGTAGAGGTTTTATAATTGAAAATGTATTGTTAAAAGGAATTAAACTTCCAGACGGTTTAGCTAGAACTATTGAAGAAAAACTGCAAGCAGAACAAGAAGCTCAACGTATGGAGTTTGTAAAAGAGCGTCAAAAAAGAGATGCTGAAAGATTAATTATTGAAGCAGAAGGTAGAAAAGAAATTGCTCGTATTCAGGCAGAGGGAGAACAAAATGCAAAAATTATTGCTGCAGAAGCATTGAAGCGTACTCTAGAAATTGAAGCAGAGGGTAGAGCAGCTGCAACTAAAATTGAAGCTAATGCTCAACAACGTGCAAATGATAGTTTACATAAATCTCTTACTCCTGCTGTTTTAAAACTAAAGCAAATAGAAGCATTTAGAACTATAGGATTAAGCAATAATTCTAAAATTATTATTACCGATGGCAAAACGCCTTTCTTAAGTTTGCCCGATAAATTTTAATCTTATATTCTTTTACACAAAAAAAGAGTTGGTAATTATTGCCAGCTCTTTTTTATGATAATTATCAGCTGCATTACTACTATTAAGCTTTAATTGCGACGCTCCGTTCAACGGTTTTTTCGCTGTTCTGCTTTTCGGTTACTTCAATTCTAAAAGCCAATATTTTTATTTTCCTTGTAGTAATAAGGCAATACTTTCTTGCAAAATTTGCAATTTTTTTGTTTCAAAAATGGCTGCTTTGTCATTAGGTAAACGCATAGTAAAAGCTTCGCCAATTGCTAAAGATTTATCCAATCCTGCATTCCATTTGTTAAATATAGTGGGCGTAATTGATAAGTGTTTCATTATAACATGGCTGTTATATCTACCATTTAAAATAAACGTAGTTGTGTTGGCTATTTCAGCACTATCAAGTATTGTTTTTTGTAAGGGTGTATTGGCTTTTTCAATAGCTAAATCTTTTGCTGTCATGGTGGTTTCTCCACCACTTCCTTCAAAAATATAATGAGTGCCAATAAATTTCTTTACATGCGTTCTCGTTTCTTCTTTTAAGTAAAATTGTAAATCCCAAAAATCTCTACTGCCACTTAATCTAATTGCTTGTTTTACCCTACCTGCACCACCATTATAAGCTGCTAAAACCAACAGCCAATCTCCAAATTGTTGATACAACTCTTTCATTAATTTGGCGGCTGCATGTGTGCTTTTTGTATAATCGGTACGTTCGTCTATTGGTGTAAGTTTTAAACCAAACCTTTTGGCTTCATAATCCATAATTTGCCATGGTCCAACGGCACCTGCCCATGAAACCAATCCACTACGTAAATGACTTTCAATAACACTTAAATATTTCATTTCTTTAGGAATGCCATATTGTGGTAAAATTTGATCGTATAAAAAAAAATAAGGGCGGCCCCACTCTTTCATTTTCTCTAACATTTTTCCTTGTTTTCGAATGTATTCTTGTACAAATGGAACTGCTTTTGGACTTAGTTGTGAAAGGTATGGTTTGTTGGGTTGAAACGCATCGTTGGCAAATAAACTTTTAAAACCAACTTTATACTGTGCTTTTGCTGTATCTTTTTGTGCTATGGATAAAAATGGTATGTATAAGAATAGGCAACATATAATTGCTGAATAGCGATATAAACGTACAAGTGAGTGACACAACGGCGGCTGAATAATGTGACTACTGTTGGTAACCATAAATACAAAATACGTTAAAATGAAAGGATTGATTACAGTAACATGATTGCATGTTATATTGTTTGTACCAATTGAGCTATTTGTAACATTTTAGCTTCTTGAAAATGGTTACACATGATTTGTAAACCAAATGGCATACCATTGGAGTGTGTAAATTTTGGAATTGCAATTGCAGGAATGCCTACTAAGTTGGCGTAAACGGTATAAATATCTGCTAAGAACATTTCGATTGGATCGCTGCTTTTTTCACCTATTTTAAAGGCAGTTGTTGGCACAGTTGGTGAAAGAATAGCATCGTAGTTTGCAAATATTTCTGTGGTTGTGTTGCACAATAATTGTCGTACTTGTTGTGCTTTTGTAAAATAAGCGTCGTAATAGCCAGAACTTAATACAAAAGTACCTAACAAAATTCTTCGTTGAACTTCTTTACCAAAGCCTTCGCTTCTAGATTTTTTATAAAGCTCAGTTAAATCGTCTGTATCTGTTAATTGAGCTCTGTAGCCAAATTTTACGCCATCGAATCTAGATAAATTACTACTTGCTTCTGCTGTTGTTAATACATAATAAGTAGGTACAACTGCTGATAAAAGATTAAAATCTATGGCTTCTACAGTATGCCCTTGTGCTTGTAATTGTTGTATTTGTTGTTGATTAGCTGCTGCTATTTCAGCATCTAAACCTTTATGTTCTAATGCCTCTTTAAAATATGCAAAGCGATATTTTTGATTTGAATTATTTGTAACTGAAGGAAGATAATTTGTTACAGGTTGTTCCGATGCTGTACTATCATAATGATCGGCTCCTGCAATTACTTCTAATACTAGTGCATTATCGGTAATTGTTTTTGAAAATATACCTATTTGATCGAAAGATGAAGCATATGCAATTAAACCGTAACGAGAAATTCTACCATAAGTTGGTTTTAAACCAACAATACCACAAAAATCTGCTGGTTGTCTTACACTGCCACCGGTATCGCTACCTAAGGCTATCATACATAAATTTGCCTGCACAGCTACAGCAGAGCCACCTGATGAACCGCCAGGAACTCTGGTATTATCGGCTGCATTTTTTACAATGCCAAATGCAGAATTTTCGCTACTGCTACCCATGGCAAACTCATCGCAATTATGTCTACCAATAATAATTGCTCCTTCATCTAACAATCTTTGTGTAACTGTAGCATTATAAATTGAGGTAAAGCCTTCTAATATTTTTGAGGCTGCAGAAACTTTATGGTTCTTATAGCAGATAACATCTTTTAATCCTACTACTACACCATGTAATTTGCCTAATGGTTGTTTAGTTTTAATAGCTGTATCTAATTCAGCAGCTCTTGCTAAAGCATCTGATTCAAAAACTTCTAAATAAGCATTTAGATGTTGATTCTGTTGGATAGATTGAATGTAATAAGCAACGGCCTCTACACATGAAGTAGTGCCATTTTGTAAATCTGTATGATACTGTGTAATATTAGTAAAGCGAAACAAAAGCCGAAGGATATTTAGTGATGTAAAAAAAGATGATTGGAAATTGATTATTTAGCAACTTCTTGATCTTTCTCTTTCATACCTTCTGTAATTTCTTTTTTTACATTGTCTTTGGCATCGTTAAATTCACGAATACCTCTACCAATACCTCTCATAAATTCAGGTATTTTTTTACCGCCAAATAGTAAAAGCACAATTATAAGCACAATAATAATC
>JBMLQZ010000294.1:0-4614 GCA_049241285.1 Chitinophagaceae bacterium
GCCAGAATTATATTTAAATAGAGCAGAAGCAAGATATCGTTCTGGTAACGAAGCAGGAGCTAATGCTGATCTTAACGTTATTAGAACCGCAAGAATTACAGGATTTACCCCTGGTGCACCATTAGCTGGACAAGCGTTGCTTGATGAAATTTTGAGACAAAGAATGTTAGAATTTGCGTTTGAAGGGCAACGTTTTTATGATTTAAAACGCTATGGACTAGATATTTCAAAATCTAATCCTTCAGTTTCAATGCCAGCAACAGATTATAGGATTTTACCAAGAATTCCAGTAACTGAAGTTGATGGTAATCTTAATATGAAACAAAATTTTGGCTATTAATTTTAAAAATTATCTAATGAAAAAGACACTCGTTAATATATTTTCAATTTCTCTTTTTGTATTGTGTTTTTCAAGTTGTATTAAACAATTAGAAAAACAGTATCAAGGTGAAACATTGGCAGAAATAGATGCAGCGGTACTAAATTCTAATGCAACAGGTTTGACATATCCAATTATATCTAGGCATCCTAGACCTGGTATTCCAATCAACAGTACAAATGCAGCAACATCTTGCGAAATTCCTCAAGCTGACTCTACAATTAGAAGGATTGGTAGACAGGTTTCTTTGCGTATAAATATAATTGGAGCCCAAGCTTCAACCGAAAGAACAGTTGGATATAGATTAATTACTTCTCCAATAACTACTTTTGCATTTCCAGCTACTGTAACAAGTGTTACAACTGTATCAACTTGTTCTAATCCTAATTTAGTAATTCCAGCTCAATCTCCTTCAGCGGCAGCAGCAACTTTGACTGTTTCTGATGCAGTTTCTGGTACTCACTTTTCACCTTTAAGTGGAAAGATTACTATTCCAGCTAATTCGTCTTTTGGCACTTTAGTAATTCCTCTTTTAACAGGGTCAGCATCAGCAGGTTCAGCAAGATTTTTAGGAATACAATTAGATTCTACTGGAACTATATTGCCAGCTTTAAACTTAAGAACTTTGGGAATACTTATTGATCAACGATAAATAAATAATTTTTTAATGTTTAAAGGATGGTCGGCTATATTTTAGTCGACCATCCTTTTTTATATTTAATAGTATATACATTTCTATAATTATTCCCCCAACATATATTCCTTACATTTGCAAACCTGTTGAAAAACAGCAAATTGAATATTATGGCAAAACATGCATTTGAAAAGTTTATGAATTCTGAGCCTACTGGGGCAAAGAAAAAAGAAATGGTAAAAGTTGAAAAACGAAAAGCTAAAAAAGAAGCCAAAGCTATTGGTGACCTTAAACGACAAGAAAAATGGGAAAAGCTACATGGTGTAATTAAAGAAAATACAACGCCAAACTCATTAAAAAAAGGCGAAAGTAAATTTGATAAAAAAAATCTATCAAATAATACTAGTTTAGAAAACAATCTTTCACCAAAAGAAAAGAATAAAAAATTCTCTCCCAATAAAAAAGCTTCGAATAATTATGTAAGAAGCAATAGTGATAAATATTTTAAGCAAGATGCTAATGCTTCAATTAAAGATAATGATACAACTGTAGCTACAGAAATGCCATTAAATAAATTTATTGCTTACTCTGGTGTTTGTGGCAGAAGAGAGGCTGCAGAATTAGTAAAGCAAGGGTTAGTAACCGTAAATGGAGATATTGTTTATGAGCCAGGATATAAAGTACTTGCTAAAGATGAAATTCAGCTAAAGGGTAAACGCCTATTTATTCAAAAAAATCTAGTTTATATTTTATTAAATAAGCCAAAAGATTATATAACCACTTCTGCCGATCCAAATGGCAGAAAAACAGTATTAGATTTATTAAAAGATGCTACTACAGAAAGGGTTTATCCTGTAGGAAGATTAGACAGAAATACAACTGGTGTTTTATTATTAACGAATGATGGTGAATTAGCACAAAAATTAACGCATCCTAGTTATCATATCAAAAAAGTTTACGCAGTTAAACTAGATAAACCTATTACTAAAAAAGATTTTGATGCAATTATTGCTGGGGTAACATTAGAAGATGGATTTATACAGCCAGATATGTTAGCTTATAGCGATGTTAAAGACAAAACGCAATTGGGCATTGAAATTCATAGCGGAAAAAACAGAATAGTGCGTAGAATTTTTGAGCATTTAGGTTATGAAGTAAAAAATTTAGATAGGGTAATGTTTGCCAATCTTACAAAGAAAAATGTTGAAAGAGGTAATTGGCGTTTTTTAAATCAACATGAAATTCGTTCATTAAAATACTTAAACCAAAGCTTTACCAAAAAGCCACCAACTGCAGATGTATCGTTCATAAGCGATTAGGATTTTGATATATAATTTTCTGTATTTTAATTTATTACTAATGGGGCAACTGGAAATCATTTTTGAGAATGACTTTTTTATAGCTATCAATAAACCATCTGGTATGCTTTCTATACCAGATAGAATGCAAAGTGAAGTTTCATTAAAAGATATCCTTCAAAAAAAATATCAACATATTTATACAGTACATAGACTTGATAAAGATACAAGTGGTGTTATTGTTTTTGCCAAAGACGAGACAACGCATAAACAACTCTCTATGTTGTTTGAAGGAAGGGAAGTTGAAAAATATTATTACGGCTTAGTAAATGGAACTTTAATAAATGATAAGGGTACTATTGAAACAGGAATTATGGAGCATCCTGCAAAAAATGGTACAATGATTACACATGTAAAGGGTAAACTTGCCATTACTGATTATGAAGTAGCAGAAAGTTTTGGTATTTATTCATGGATAAAATTTCAAATTCATACAGGAAGAACCCATCAAATTCGAGTTCACTCAAAACATATTGGTAATAGTATAGCTTGTGATGTTTTATATGGAGATGGAAAACCAATTTATATTTCCTCACTTAAAAAGAATTATCATCTTTCAAAAAAAGAAGAGCAAGAAAAACCTATTTTAAATAGACTAGGCTTACATTCTTCAACTTTAATTTTTGAATTAAATAATGAGCGTTTTCATCTAGAAGCACCATTGCCAAAAGACTTAAGGGCTTTATTACAACAATTGCATAAATGGAAAAAGAAATAGTATAAATTAACAACCTTACTCGATATTTGGGTAAGGTTGTTAATTTGTATGAGGTAAGGATAATGATTAATTGTAAGGAAAAATTTTTGTTTTAGTGGTGCCATTACTTCCAGCAAAGGTTATTTTACAATAAAAACTTCCTTGAGGGCAATTTACAGCCACACCGTTACTATCTAATCCAAAAGTAGCTGTAATAGTACTTCTTAATTTTGAGTGTGTAACTTGTCCTGATACCAATCTAAAATTACAATCTTGTTTTATAACCATTGGTTGAGTAATTGCTGTTATAAATGAATTGCCAAATCTATTAGAACCCCATTCAGATACATTAGTTACTCCATCTACAGTAGCTTTACCAGTTGTTGTAATAACCAATCCATTACTAAAAGAGAAAGTTCTTCTCTTTGCAATTTGCCATTTTCTTCCAGTACCACTATTAAATGCTATTTGCATGTTGCCTTCAATATCATGAATAATTGTTCCTAGGTTTAATACTGGTCTTACCAATCCACCAGAAACGTTTTTTATACTATGGGTACCATTGATAACCATACTTTTATTTCTCAGTAAATAAGTAATGGTTAAATTTTTAATTTCAACAGAAATTCCAGAACCTGCATCTTTCCACTTATTCATTAAAGGCATGGTAAGTACTACCACTCCTTTTCTTGTTCTATAAGGGTTACAAACTTTTCCATTATAAGTAATGGTAATTCTTCTTTGAGTGTTGGTAGAGTCAACAGTTATGGTAGCATCGCATGGAGAAAAAAAGCCGAAAGATTCTCTGCCATTAAATGCAGAAAAATTATTCACAACATTGTTGTACTCATTGGCTAGTTCGTCGTTTTCAACTGCAATATTGGTTTGATCATCTGAATGTTCAGCAGATTCTACCTCTATTTCTACCATTGGTTCATCATTATTTTTAGTACAACCAATAAAAACGGTAGATGCAAAAAATAGTAAAGTGATTGATTGAAGCAAGCGTTTTTTCATAATTCTGATTTTTGTATTGCTTTCATTGACTCTATCATAAAAGCAAGGTTTAATTATCATAAAAAAAACCTACAAAATTTTTATGTAGGTTTTTAATTTCTGTTTATAATAATATTTTGCTTTATCTACCTTTCAGTTGAGAGTGAATAAACAAACTTGTAATACTTTTATTTTCATAAGCATTTCTAATTGCTATTGCAAACAAATCAGCTACAGATAACACTCTAATTTTTGAACTCTCTTTTTTCAAAGGAATTGTATCACATACAACCAACTCTTCTAACACACTATTTTCAATATTTTCGTATGCTTTACCACTAAGTATAGGGTGTGTACATAAAGCTCTTACACTTACAGCTCCTTTTTCTTTTAATAAACCAGCAGCTTTTGCCAATGTTCCTCCAGTGTCACAAATGTCATCTATTAATACTACATCTTTTCCTGTAACATCGCCAATAACTACCATACTCGCTATTTCATTGGCTCGTTTTCTATGTTTGTCACAAATAACCATTTCAGTATTAAAATA
>JBMLQZ010000295.1:0-3045 GCA_049241285.1 Chitinophagaceae bacterium
ATGCTTACACTTCTAATGCCGTACTTCATGTACAATTCATGCGATTTGTGTAATATTCTTTCTTGCGTTTCCATAATTTGTAAAATCGGGGGCAAAACTATGGAAACTTTTTTCGTAATTTAAGTTTCCAGACATTATTTTTTTTGTTAAATTATTGTGAACGTAATTTTGTAGCTGTATAAATAATTGATAATGAATGCTTTGTGTAACAGTCTGATTAATATCTAACTGTTTAACAAATTCTAATTTATTTTACACCATATTTCTATAACATGACATTTGATAAAGCAAGTCGAAAAGCGGCAACAAAAAATATATTAGCTAGAATATTACAATTTTTTCTACAGGGTTTAATTGTAATTGCCCCAATTGGTATTACAATATGGGTTGTTTTGGGTTTGTTTAATACGGTTGACAATATTTTACCCAATATTATTCACAGCATTGCACCAAAATTGGTGATTAGGGATGAAAGCGGTAATCTTCAAAAAATTCCAGGTTTGGGATTTATAGTGGTAATTGCTTTGGTAATAATTATTGGATGGGTATCTTCTTTATTTGTAGTTGGAAGATTGGTAAATGTGTTAGATAAAGTTTTGGAAAGTACACCTGGTATTAAATTAATTTACTCATCTGTAAAAGATTTTCTTGAAGCTTTTGCAGGAAACAAAAAGAAGTTTGATAAACCTGTTTTGGTAAATGTAGATGGTTCAGATGTTTGGCGTATTGGTTTTATTACACAAGAAACAGTTATTGATTTTGGATTAGAAAATCATGTTGCAGTGTATGTGCCACATTCATATGCTATTAGTGGTATAACCTATTTTGTACCTCCACAAAAAATAAAACATATTGAAGCTGTAAGTGCTGCAGATGCTATGAAATTTACAGTGAGTGGTGGGGTAACACATGTATAAAAAAATACCCTGATTTACTGGGTATCTTTTCTACGAATTTTTATTTTAATTGAGTTAGGTATAGGCTTTTCAGATACCATTGTTAGGTATCCGCCACCACCGGCTCCACTTAGCTTCCAGCCAAGAGCAATATCTTTATACAAATCAATTTGATCAAAAATGGAACTATCTGCCATGTTTGGAAACATAGCTATTTGAGCTTCGAAAGAAGCCTTAAAAGCTGCTCCAAAATTTTGAATGTTTTTATCATTAATTGCTTTCCAACAATTTTCAGCAGCGTCGGCTAAAGCCTTAGCGTTGGTTTCATTAATATTGGTATTTTCTAATACTGAATAAGTGGAATTTCTTGGTCCAAGCGTTACAAGAAAAAGATGTTGTTCAATCCAAGATAAAATAGATTCATCATGGATAGATTCTATTGATTGTGGCCAATATTCTCCTGCATAATTTAATTTATTTAGTCCTGGTAAAACAATACCTAAAGCATCTTGAGAACCTGCAACTTCTTTTGTACCAGGAGGATTTTCGTATGTAAATAATATTTTGGCTAACTTTTCTTTATCTCCAACATTTGGTATTTCGGTACGCCACAATTCAATCGCTTTTTTTCTGGTACTAGAAGCCATGCCACTTCTATTATTAAACTCAAGGGTTGGTTCAATAGAAACGGTAAGAACAGGGCCATGATGTTTTGTAGAAACAAATGGTTGATCTAACCAACCACCTGCTAAATCAACTCTAAAAGGAATTAAACATTCTGTTCTTAAACTAGTAGTTGAGCGAACAGGTAAATTTTCATGAGGTAATCTCTTAAAAATATGATATTCTATACCTCTTTCTTTACATAATACTGCTTTTGCGGGTGTTGCACCATCTTCATTTACCAAAAAAACATCTGGTTTAATTTCATCCATTTCATGTACAAAATCAATAATTCCCATTCCTTTATTTATACGTACTTCTTTTACAGCACTAAGTGCTTCAAGCATGTATTTTCGCTCGTTTTGAGGAGTAATTGGATACCTTCCTTTTAGTTCAAATACATTTTCATCATTACCAATACAAGCATAAACATCTCCAAGTTTTGCAGCTTCTTTTAAAAAAGCTATGTGGCCACTATGCATTAAATCAAAACAGCCAGTAACCATTATTTTCTTATTCATTTTAATAATCCTTTATTCAAATTAACTAATAATAACAAATATTTATAGATTCCTAAAAATAAGAGCATAATGCAATAGTTACATCATTGTTTTCGTAGTTTTTTATTTTTCTATTCTTACCAATCTGTTGTTTGTGTATGCCCTTTTACGCTAAATCGTTTACTTTGCGTTTTTTAAGCAAGCAACCATGAAGAAACATAATTTTAATTCTGGACCATCTATTTTGCCTGAGATTGTTCTGCAACAAGCTGCTGCAGCCATACATGAATTAGATAATACAGGGCTTTCTCTTTTAGAAATTGGCCATCGTACACCTTATTTTGTGTCAATTATAGAAGAAGCAAAATCGTTGGTAAAAGAATTAATGGATTTAGATGAAGCTTATGATGTGTTGTTTTTACATGGTGGAGCAACAACTCAGTTTATGCAAATACCTATGAATTTGTTAGATACAAATGCAACTGCTGCTTATTGTGATAACGGCATTTGGGGTAGCAAAGCTATTAAAGAAGCATCTTTATTTGGAAAAGTAGCAGTTGTAGCAAGTTCAAAAGATAAAAATCATACGTACATTAATCAATCTTTTGCTATACCTAGTAATGCAACTTATTTACATATAACAACCAATAATACAGTAGAGGGTACTCAGTGGCATCATATTCCAGAAACAAATGTGCCTATTGTTGCAGATATGAGTAGCGATATTTTTAGTAGAACATTAGACTTTAAGAAATATTCGCTTATATATGCTGGTGCTCAAAAAAATATGGGAGCTGCTGGTGTAAATGTATTGGTAATAAAAAAAGATATTTTGGGTAAAGTTCAAAGGCCTATTCCTGCAATAATGGATTATCAAAAACATATTGAAGCAGGCTCTTTAATGAATACACCACCTGTATTTGCTGTATATGTTGCCTTGCTTACGTTACGTTGGATAAAAGCAGAAGGAGGTTTGGTAGAAATGG
>JBMLQZ010000295.1:3055-15987 GCA_049241285.1 Chitinophagaceae bacterium
CGCAATTATTATATGCAACAATTGATGCTTTGTCTGATGTATTTACTGCTTACGTAGCAAAAGAAGATAGAAGCCATATGAATGCTGTATTTTTTTTAAAAAATCAAGCATTAGAAAACCCATTTTTAGAGCTCTGCAAAGAAAATGGAATGGTAGGTGTAAAAGGATATAGAACAGTAGGTGGTATACGAGTTAGTATGTATAATGCACTGCCATTAGAAAGTGTTATGTTATTTACAAACTTAATGAAAGACTTTGCCAAGAAACATGGGTAATATTAATAAACACAGTTAGTATTTAAAACAAGTATCATTCAAATTTATATTTTACAATTACATGAGTATTATTCAACCATTTAAAGCCTTAAGACCACAAGCTAGTTTAGCAAAACAAGTTGCTAGCTTGCCATACGATGTATTAAATAGTGCAGAAGCCAAAGTAGCTGTACAAGGCAATCCTTATTCATTTTTATATATTACAAAGAGTGAAATAAGCTTGCCTGAAAGTATTGATATACATAGTGAACAAGTATATACAACTGCTAAAGAAAATTTAGATGCTTTTATAAAACGAGATACATTATTTAGAGAAAATAAAGCTTGTTACTACATATACCAATTGATAATGAATGGTAGAAGTCAAACAGGTTTGGTATGTGTAAGTAGTGTAGATGATTATGAAAATGATGTGATAAAAAAACATGAATTTACTAGACCAGAAAAAGAACAAGATAGAATTAATCATATTAAAACAAGTGGTGCACAAACAGGTAATGTATTTTTAGCATATAGAAATATTGCAACTATTGATGCGTTAATTGAAAAGTGGAAAGCTACAAAATCTGCTGCTTACGACTTTGTTGCAGAAGATGGCATACAACATACTATTTGGATTGTTAGTGATAACGATACCGTTGAACAAATTACCCAATTATTCGCCACACAAGTTCCTTGTACGTATATAGCAGACGGTCATCATAGAGCTGCATCTGCTGCTAAAGTTCGAAAGGCATTGGGTGATAAAGCTACTGAAGGATGTGATTATTTTTTAACTACACTTTTTCCTTCTAATCAATTGTATATTATGGATTACAATAGATTAGCTAAAGATTTAAATGGTTTAAGTGAAGAGGCTTTTATTGCTAAAGTTTCTGAAAAATTTCATGTGCAACCAATAGGAAGTAATCTGGTGAAACCTGCATCTTTACACGTTTTTGGTATGTATTTGAATAAAACTTGGTATGAATTGGTGGCTAAAGATGGTACATATACTACCGACCCTATTGGTGTTTTGGATGTTACCATTTTACAAAATAATATTTTGGATGAAATTTTGGGAATTACAGATCCTAGAACAGATAAACGTATTGATTTTGTTGGAGGAATTAGAGGATTAGAGGCTTTAGCAAAAAGAGTTGATAGTGGTGAAATGGCTGTTGCTTTTAGTTTGTATCCGGTAACAATTGATCAATTATTTGATATTGCTGATAGTGGCAATGTAATGCCGCCTAAAAGTACTTGGTTTGAACCAAAATTAAGAGACGGATTACTTACGCATTTAATTTATGAATAGTAAGTATTTGTTGATAGTTGTTGCATAGAATTACTAATGTACAAGTGTGCGACGCCTATGAAGTTGAAGGGTGTATTGATGCCTACTACATTAATTATCATAATTTATTTTGTAAAGCATAAATGTTTTTTTTCATGAAGAATGTGTGGTTATTTTTTGTGTTAATTGGTTTTTGTGCATCTGCACAAACCGGGGAAGAAAATTACCAGCAAGCAAAGAAATTGATGCAGCAAGGTGATTTTGATAAAGCAGCTGTAGCCTTTACATCTGCCATAAAACAATTGCCTAATAATAATGATATTGCAAAAGACTATGTTTATTTATTGTGTTTACAAAAAGATTATGTACAAGCAATTGCTATTGGTAAAAGAATTGTAGAACAACCTGATGCTGATGAACAAGCCTATCAAGTTTTAGGAATTGCCTATAAGGGTAAAGGTGAGTATGCTAATGCAGAAGACTTGTACTTGAAGGCTTTAAAGAAGTTTACGAACAGTGGTTTGTTGTATAACGAGTATGGTGAATTAATGGCTTTATGGAATAATTTACCCAATGCAATTGTTAAGTGGGAAGCTGGCATTGAAGCTGATCCAAATTATAGTAGTAATTATTATAATGCAGCTATGTATTATAATAGATTTGACCTGAAGCCTTTATGGCAAATACTTTATGCTGAAATATTTATTAATCTTGAAAGTTACAGTCAACGTACTTCTGAAATGAAGGCTGTTTTGTTAGATGCCTATAAAAAACTTTTTACCAATAATTTACTTGAAAAGAGTATTGGAATGCCTAAGAATACTGCTTTTGAAAAAGCTTGTTATTCAACAATGGCAAAGCACTCTAATGTGGTTAGCAATAATGTTTCTGTTGATGCCATTATTGCATTAAAAACTAGGTTTTTGTTAGATTGGTTTTTTTCAAAGCAAAATGAAGTATTTGCTTATAGAATGTTTGAGCAACAACAATACTTAATTAGAGAAGGTATGTTTGTTGCTTATAATCAGTGGATGCTTGGTGCAGCAAATAGTCCTGCAGCTTATCAAGTATGGTTGAATACTCATGAACAAGAGGCTACTGCATTTAAACAATTTCAACAAGGAAGAGTTTTGAAGTTGTTAAAAGGTCAATACTATCAATAAGTTTACTCATATGAATGTATTAATAGATGAGTGATTAATAACTTTAAGTAACTTATGATTTTATATAAAATCAGGTAACTTGCATTTGTAAATACCCCTTGTGCTAAAAGAAATCATTATATCTGTTCAATCTTATTACAGAGCCCATCAATTTATTCAGCGGCATAAATTATGGAAGTGGATACTTATTCCTGGAATATTGTATACACTTTTATTTATGATTAGTATGTATTATTTTGGGCAAACTGCTAACAATTTTATTGAATGGTTAAGTTTAAAAACTGGTTTAAAAAGTTGGCTTGACTCTATGAATAGTGGCTTTCTTGGCTTTCTATTTACGTTTGGTACCTTTATTTTATGGATAGCGATGATGCTATTTTATTTTTCTTTTTTCAAGTTTATTTTTCTCATTATAGGTTCGCCCATTTTTGCCTTTTTAAGTGAGAAAACAGAGGCAATATTAGAAGGGAAAGATTTTCCTTTTAGTATTCTTCAATTAACAAAAGATATTATTAGAGGTATTAGAATTGCTGGCAGAAATGCTATATGGCAAAGTGTATATAGTTTTTCAATTTTGCTATTGAGTATTTTGCCTGTAATTGGTTGGCTTACACCTTTTATGGGCTTACTTATTGAATGCTATTATTATGGATTTTCAATGTTAGATTATAGCATGGAACGAAATAAGAAAACTGCTACCGAAAGTATTTTCTTCATTGGTAGTCATAAAGGCTTAGCAATTGGTAATGGTTTGGTATTTTATCTGATGCATTTTCTTCCTTTTATTGGATGGATTCTTGCACCAGCTTATGCTGTTGTAGCAGCAACACTTTCTTTAATTGAAGTAAAAAAATCTTCTGTTTAAAATTCAATTTTAGTACTTACAGTATCACCTCTTTAATAAACAGGCCTATTCCAAATCCCATTAAAATTAAACCAGATAATTGGTTAATATGATGCATGTTTTTAGGGGTAAGTTTTGGACGTAAAATATTTGATAATTGCACCTTTGCAACATCTGAAATAAATACGAAAACCAAACAAGTAATATAAACAACCAATCTATATTGAAATGGATTTTCATGTGTTAGAGAATCTGCTAAAATAGTTGTACTCCATAACAGCCAAAATAAAAATATTCCAGGGTTTAAAATATTCATAAAAAAACCACCTGCAGCAATTGCAATATATTCTCTTTTTTTATAAGCTTTATTCAAAATGGCATCATCATATACTTGTTCCTTTTTAAAGAAAAAAGTATAGATACCAGCTGCTAATAAAAAAATGCTACCTACAATAGCAATAAATGTTTGATGCTTTAATGCAGCCTCAAATAAATTGGTAAATACATTGCAAATAAATACAACTGTAATATCACTTAACGAAACACCAATGATAAAAGCGTATCCTGCTTTGTGACCATTAGAAATACTTTGTTTAATGATAGCAAAAATGATTGGTCCCATTGAAATGGCGAGCAAAAATCCCAATCCTACACCTTTTAATAAAGCCGTTAACATATTTACGTATATAAAAGAACTGAAAGATAATGTTTTGCACAACATAAATTTCTCTATTCAACACTATGTAGTTCATTTATTTCAATTGCAGTATATTTGATATCATTATTCTATTTCTCAAACACCCCCTACTGTGAAAACAATTACTTTTTTGCCCAATGAGCAATGGTTTGTTCTACAATTGCCAGAAGCCAATCTTAAAAAGCAGTATGCTATATCAAATCATGGAAGAGTTGTTACATTTAAAGAAAGTATTGAAACTGGTACTTTGTTAAAAACAAATTCCACATCAAAACGACAACCTAGGTTTTCTATTAAAATTGATAATAAAAATATCAATAAGGTAGTATGTACAGAAGTTGGAAAACACTTTCTTCCAAAGCCAAATGAAGCATGTACTCATGTAATTCATATTGACGGTAACATTGAAAATAATCATGTTGAAAATTTAAAATGGGTAACCGAAAGTGAGTATAAGAAAAACCTGATGAACCGTATGTTTGGTAGCAATAGAAAATTGATAAATACTACGGCTATCAAAATTTTTCCAACGGAAGAAGTGGTGACTTTAGATTTGCCCAATTTAGCTAAAAAGTATGCTGTTACTAACTTTGGTAGGTTTATAAGCTATATTGATGATATTGAAAAAGATGGCGTTCTTATGCAATTATCATTACATGAAGAAGGTTATAAAATTTGGCGTTATAAACAAAATAAAAAAGCTTGTCATATGCTACTACATCGTTTAGTGGCAACTCATTTTTTACATAAAGCTTCTGATGAACATAAGTTTGTAATACATAAAGACCATAACAAATTGAATAATGCAGCATCAAACTTATTATGGGTAACATTAGAAGAAAAAACTGAACACTTAAAAAACTGCGAAACCATTGTAAAAAATAATATTCGTAACGCAACTGCTGAGCAATTAGCTAAAAGAGGTTACAAGCTTACAGAAAGTAAAGTAAGAATCATTAAAAAAATATTGTTTGATAGAAAACGTACTACACGTTTAAAAATGATAGCCAAACAATTTGGTATTACACCAATGCAACTTAGAAGAATACAAACTGGTGAAAATTGGGGTTGGGTAGAAGGGTAAAAAACTTACTTTTATCTTTTATTTTAATAACTAGATATATCAATTATGAATATTGTTTTTGATGTGCAAAAAACAATTGCTTTAGGTTGTGACCATGCTGGAATAGCTTATAAAAATGTTGTGAAAGAATGGTTGCAGCAGCAACAGTTTTTGGTAAAAGACTTTGGTACAGTTAATGAAGATAGTGTTGATTATCCTGACTTTGCACATCCTACTGCAAATAGTGTTGAGACTGGTGAATCGGCTTTTGGAATTCTTTTTTGTGGCAGTGCCAATGGAGTAGCAATCACGGCTAATAAACATCAAGGAATTAGAGCTGGTTTATGTTGGGAGAATGAGGTTGCAAAGCTCATTCGCTTACATAACGATGCTAACATTATTTGTATTCCTGCAAGATTTGTTTCAATTGATTTAGCAAAAGAAATGATTGAAACTTTTATGACTACTGCTTTTGAAGGTGGAAGACATGCAACTAGAGTAGGAAAAATTGCTTGTTAAATTTTATGGAAATTAACAATTCTGTCGTCTGTTTATAAAGCAGTTTTATGGCAGAAATTACCACCAATCAGCTATCAACAAAAAGAATAAAACATTCAACTAAAGTTGACTTAACCCCAATGGTAGATTTGGGGTTTCTATTGATTACCTTTTTTATTTTTACCACAACAATTTCTGAGTCAAAAGCAATGGGATTAGTTGTACCTACTGATGAGGTTAAAAGCAATCCTACAATCATTTCTGAGGAAAAAACAATACAGTTGCTATTGAGTAATAATGCTGTGTTTTACTATTATGGAAATGCTTATAAAAACATGCAGTCAGTTTCTTATTCTGCAAAGGGAATACGACAAGTACTTATTGAAAAACAAAAGTCTATTCACAAAAAATTTGGTTCTGCCTCAGAAATGGTGGTTTGTATAAAGCCATTGAATGAGTCAGCTTATAAACACCTCATTGAAGTGCTAGATGAAATGGCTATTAATGGTATTAAAAAGTACATAGTTATGGATGCAGATGTTTCTGATATTGCACATTTGCAAACCATTTCAAATACAAATCAATAAAATTATACTAGTTAATTGCAGTAAAATTAGTTTAATGCAGAAGTTGTTTTTTCAATTGTAAAACGTTCTTTCAACTCATCAATCGACTTCCAGCCACCTGCTATATTTCTTATATTATGAATGCCTTGTTTTTTTAATAGAGAGGCTGCAATTACGCTTCTATAACCACCAGCACAATGTAAATAAATATTATGATGCTCATCTAAATTTACCATGCTTGCAGGATCTGTCATTTCTTCTAAAGGTATATTGATAGACTGTTTTAAATGGCCATCATTATATTCTACCTCTTTTCTTACATCTACTACAATTAAATTATCATCAAAAGGTATATCCATTGCCAGCTCATCTGCTTCTACTTCAATTAATAAATCAATTGGTAAATTGTTGTTTTGCCATTCTTCAAATCCACCATCTAAATAGCCTTCAATTTTCTCAAATCCAACTCTTGCTAAACGCGTAATGGTTTCTTTTTCTTTTCCTAATTCAGTTACTAAAACTATGGGTTGATGAAATGGTAAAATACTACCTGCCCATTCTGCAAATCTTCCTTCTAAACCAATAAATATTGCATCTGGAATAAAGCCATTTACAAACATATGTGATGGTCTAGTGTCTAAAATAATGCAATTGTTTTTGTTTATTTTTTCTTGAAATGCGTTAATTGAAAGTGCCGTTAATCCTTTATCAATAATTGTATTTAAAGCAATATATCCTTCCTTATTCATTTTGGCATTTACTGAAAAATATACAGGAGCAGTTTGTAAACCTGTAGTTACAGCTATTATAAATGTCTCAACTGTTTGTTCTTGTAAAGCATAGTTTGTTTGCTTTTGTTCACCAATAGTACTAAAGGTTTCTTTGCCAATATTTTTGCCACAGCTGCTTCCAGCCCCATGAGCAGGATACACCAATACATCATCAGCTAAAGGAATAATTTTTGATTGTAAACTATGGTACAACATTGTTGCTAAATTACGCATAGTGTTATGTTCATCATCTTCTTGCGATAAATCTGGTCTTCCAACATCACCTACAAATAAAGTATCTCCAGTAAAAACTGCATAGTCTTTTCCTAATTCATCTTTCAATAAATAACAACAACTTTCTATGGTATGCCCTGGTGTATGTAATACTGTAATAGTGCATTTGCCAAGCGTAAATACTTCTTCATCTTTTGCTACATGTATGGCATATTTTGTTTTGGTTTGTGGGCCAAATACAATGGTAGCACCAGTGGCTGCAGCCAAATCTAAATGTCCA
The DNA here is from genome assembly GCA_049241285.1 of Chitinophagaceae bacterium. GTDB lineage: Bacteria > Bacteroidota > Bacteroidia > Chitinophagales > Chitinophagaceae > Parasediminibacterium. The sequence continues at coordinate 10,722 of JBMLQZ010000295.1, forward strand.
CTTACAAAGTCTGCATGAAAATGTGTTTCGAAAATATATTTTATAGTGGCTTTTCTTTCTTTCGCCAATTGTAAGTAGGTGTCAATATCTCTTAATGGATCAATAATTGCTGCAACGCCTTCACTTTCAATATAATAAGCAGCTTCACTAATGCAAGCTGTATATAATTGTTGTACAAACATGATGTTTAATTTTTGAACCAGAAACCCTTACAACCATTGAGCCACATTAAGTTTAAATGGCAGAAAGTCAGTTTAAGTTATTCAATAAAAAAGTGTATAAACATTTTCACTTAAAAAGTTGTGTAATAGAATACACCGAAAATGTTTATACACTAAAAGAATGTTGTGCAAATAATTAAGCAACTAAATCTTCTACATATTTAGTTACTTCTGCAAGACGTTCATAGTTTACACTGTAAAAAATGAATTTGCCTTCTCTTTTTGTGATTACAATATTTGCTCTACGTAAAATAGCTAAATGTTGAGAAGCAACAGATTGTTCAATACGCAATTTTACATACACTTCTGTCACTGTCATTTTTTTTGAATCGTTCAAAAGTTTCAACATTTGTTGTCTTAACTTGTGATTAATAGCTCTCAAAATAGCAGCGGCTTTTTTTGATTGAACAAAATCAATCTTCACAAATGTTTCGCCATTGCTTAAAGACAGCGAAGAGGGGGTAGTTTGTGTCATTTAAAAAAAATTAGGGGGTTAAAAAATTGTTTCACGAAATAAAAGTAGGAAATTATTCAATATGTTTCTCAAATATGTAAAAAATATTTATTCTTAAAACTTATAGTATTTCGGCTAGCCCATAAAAAAATCCTTTAAATATGAGGGTTCTGTATACGCTAGATTTGCAAATATTTTATTTTTATAATGCGTTTCTCCCAACAAAACAAGTTGTTTCGCACTATGTTGAACTTGGTTAAAAATTGCATTTGAATGCTGAATAATTTGTTTGGCTTTAACATGTCCATTTCCACAAAAAACAATTTTTTTCGATTGTAAATAGGTAGAAAAGCTATTTTCAGAAAGAATTAGCGGCTGCTCTTTTTCAATAATATTTAAAGTATTGTCATAAAGTGCTGTAAAAACCTCCATTCTTCTTGCATCTATCATTGGACAAAAAATTAGCTCATTTCTTTCTGCTTCAAGTGCATATGAATCTTTGGCTGCTGCTGCAATAATTTGTAAGGTGCTTATTGTAATTAAAGGAATATTTAATGCATAACATAAGCCTATAGCAGAAGACAAACCTATTCTTAAACCGGTATAACTACCTGGTCCGTTAGCAACCACAACTGCATTTATTTGTGAAAGTGATATGCCTGCTTCATTACATATTAATTGAATAGCTGGTTGTAAAAAAGCACCATGATTTTTTTGTTGATCATGAGTTGCAAAGCCTATTATCTCTTGATTATTTGATAATGCAACACTTGCAAATTCGGTAGACGTATCTATGTGAAGTAAAATTGCCATAAAGTTTATGATTGATTTGCTGCTGCAATTAATGCCTTAGAAGGAATGTATATACTGTTTTCTGTACTCATTTTTATTAGCAAGTTTGCCACATATTGAAGCCCTATTTTTTGCCCCCATTCAAATGGGCCGTAAGGGTAATTTGTACCTAAACGCATGGCTAAATCAATTTCTTTTTGTGTACTTATATTTTCTGATAAAGCAAAATATGCCTCATTAATAATCATAGATATAATTCTTGCACCCATTAAACCATAAGTATCTGCACAAGCAATGTATTTCCATCCTAAAGCACTAGCAATTTGTTTTACTACTTCGTTCATTGAAGTGTCAAAGCTCATTTCAATAGTATCTTTTTCTAAGAAAGTATTCCATGCATTTATTCTAATACAATTATTTGGTAACTCTTTTGATAAAGTTGTTAATGAATGAACCAATATTGGTTTGTTAGAAATAGAATTAATGGTAAATACATTTTCATCTAACAATAAACATACATAGGCATCAGCCAAAATGGTTGTAAATTTGTTTACCCAACTAATTTGTGTTAATGCAGGTATGGGTTTTAATAACAATATTTCTTTTTGTGCTTCTGTAGCAATAATTGCAATATGCATGAATGATTGAAAGTTTTCACAAATTTAGGTTGGTGATATGAAGGAAATAGATTTATTTGGCAGTATAATTAACCATACAATGAACAAACAAATAATACAAACCAATAATGCACCAGCTCCAATTGGGCCTTACAATCAAGCAGTAAGAGCAGGCGATTGGTTGTTTATAAGTGGTCAAGTTGCTATAGATCCTACCACTGGAAATTTAAAGATGGATACCATTCAAGAAGAAACAACTATGGTAATGCAAAATTTACAAGCAATTCTTACCGAAGCTGGAGCAAGTTTTAGCAATGTGGTTAAAACAACTATTTTTTTAAGTGATATGGCTTTATTTACACAAGTAAATGAGGTATATGGTGCTTATTTTACAGCAGATTATCCTGCAAGAGAAACTGTTGCTGTAAAAGGTTTGCCCAAAGGCGTTAATGTAGAAATTAGTATGATTGCAGTGATGGGAAAATAAATCACAACTGATATAAATTTTCATAATGACAATTGGAACAGTTTATTTAATTCCTACTTTTTTGCATGAAGATGCACTTGAAACCATACCAACTTATGTTATAGATGCTGTAAAAAATTGCACTGTTTTTTTTGTAGAAAATGAAAAAACTGCACGCAGATATTTAAAACGTTTGTGGAAAGATATGGTGATAGACCAGTATGAATGGTTCAGTATTCATAAAGCAGAAGATGATGTTATTGATAAGTTTACAATTGCCTTAAAAGCCGCAAAAAATATTGCCATTATTAGTGAAGCCGGTTGCCCATGTATTGCAGATCCGGGTCAAATATTGGTAAATAAGGCACAACAGTTAGGCGCCGTTATAAAACCCTTTGTGGGCCCAAATTCTATTTTATTGGCTTTAATGGCTAGTGGCATGAGTGGTCAGCATTTTAAATTTCATGGTTATTTACCCATTGATGCAACTGAGCGTAAAGCAGTATTAAAACAAATAGAACAAGAATCTAGTAAAACTGCTTGCACACAAATTTTTATTGAAACACCTTATAGAAATAATCAATTAATAAAGGATGTTTTACAAACTTGTAAAGACAATACTCGGTTTTGTATAGCTGTAGATATTACTGCAACTACGGAAACAATTGTTACTAAAACTGTGCAACAATGGAAACAACAGCCTGTAGATATTCATAAGCGATTGGCTATTTTTTTATTGTATGCCTAACCTTATTTTGGACTAATTACGTTTTCGCCATTTTGGTTTTTTATGGCATAAATACTATCTACAATATAAGTATTGTTGCCTCTCCAAGGCAAAGCACCTAAGTATCTTTTATAATGTAATTCAACCTCTTTGCCTGAATTTTCTAAAAGTTTTTTTGCAATGGTTTCATTTAATACACTAAAATCAAATTCATTGCTTTGCACATTTGCTCTAAAGCCACTTTGAATTAATTTGCCTTCCCAAGTTTTAAATACAAAACCTTTCTTTTGAAATGTGTTTAATTGTCCGGCTTTTGTGCCCTCAGCGTACACAAAAAAATATTTCCAATAAACAAATATGATGATGCAGATAACAATAACTGCTACTATTGATTTTAAAATCTTACTTATATTCATACTAATAGATTACAAACCATATTTGTCAATCAAATAAATTAATGCAGCCATATTTACTGCACCTAAATGCAGCTCTCTTTTGTTTACATTTTCAAATACATCGGTTCTTGCATGGTGTAAATCGAAATAACGTTGACCATCTGGTGTTAAACCAGCTATAGGTGTTTTAAATGTTCTAGCTAAAGGACCAATATCTGCACCACCACCACCACTATTAATATTATCTGTACCATATGGTTTTAATAACGGAATCCAAGACTGTAACTTTTGTAATTGTTTTTCTGACATGGTGCATCCAAAGCCTCTAGGTGTAAAACCACCAGCATCACTTTCTAATGCAAAAATGTGTTCTTCTTTATTTTTAGCTGCTTCTTCTGCATATTTATTTGCACCTCTTAATCCGTTTTCTTCATTAGCAAAAAGCACAAAACGAATGCTGTGTTTTGGTTTATATCCTAGCTTTATAAATGCTCTTGCAATTTCAATAGTATGTACAATACCAGCACCATCGTCATGAGCACCTTCATTCACATCCCAACTATCTAAATGCCCACCAACAGTTATATATTGATTAGGATATTCTGAACCTTTTATTTCAGCAATTACATTATGACCAATGGTATCTGGTAAAAATTGTCCATTTGTAGTGATAGATACTTGAACGTTGGTAGATTGTTTGCATAGTTTGAATAAATAATCTGCATCTTGTAAACCTAAAGCGGCAGCTGGTATTTTAGGAAAACTATCGTTGTATGAGGTAGACCCTGTATGTGGATGATTATCGGTAGCTTCTGTTAATGAACGTGTGAGTACTGCAATGGCTCCATATTTTGCTGCTATGCTTGGTCCGCCTCTACGATAAGCACCTGCCTCACCATACGATTTACCAGGTGCAATGTATGTTGGATTAAATGGGTAATTAAAGAAAACAATTTTACCCTTAATCTTATCTTTCAATTGTGCTAATTCAGTAAAATTATTAACGGCAATTACTTGTGTTGTGATACCTTTTTTTCCAGTTCCAACTGAGTTGCCCAATGCTAATGCATCTAATGCTTTGATTTGTTTTTTTCCATCTACAGATACTATGTTTACTACATCTTTGCCACCACGTATCCAATGAGGCATCATGCATTCTTGCAAATACACCTTATCTACACCTGTTGACTCTAAGGTTTTTTTACCCCATTGTACCGCTTGCACAAATTGTGGAGATCCTGCTAAACGACCACCAATTTTTTTGGTAAGTTCTCTTAACCAATCATGGGCTTTTCCGTTTTGCATAATATCATCACTCAATTGTTTAATAAACATTGAATCTGTGTTTTGAGCAAATACCATTAATGGAAAACAAAAGGTAAGAAGTACTAATTTTTTCATTGGTGAATATGTTTTTCAGTAGTGAACGAGAATAAAGATAATTGATTGATGTTAAGAAAATGAGTATTCATGATGAATGGATGCACTTGCTTAGAAATTAGTTGTTACTTCGTTGAGGTTTTTTGAAGAATTGTCAGGTTTTACATAGAATAGCTTGTTTAGCATAGCATTTGATATTTGAAAACAAATTATT
>JBMLQZ010000295.1:15997-16594 GCA_049241285.1 Chitinophagaceae bacterium
ATTTGTTGTTGCATAGTGTTATTGCGTACAAGAGTGCGACGCCACTGAAGCCGAATAGCAAATGAAAGCTGACTACAAAATATATAATTATGAAAATTGGTATTGTTTGTTATCCTACGTTTGGTGGTAGTGGTGTTTTGGCAACTGAATTGGGAAAAGCTTTGGCAGATAAGGGTCATAGTGTACACTTTATTACTTACCAACAGCCTGTACGGTTAAATGTATTTAATACGAATATATTTTATCATGAAGTAAGGGTACCTACTTATCCTTTGTTTGATTATCCTCCATATGAAATTGCTTTAGCCAGCTCGATGGTAGATGTAATTATGAATTACGATTTAGATTTGTTACATGTGCATTATGCCATACCTCATGCATCGGCAGCATTTATGGCAAAACAAATTATTAAGCAAAAATTGGGTAGAAATGTACCTGTTATTACTACCCTTCATGGTACCGATATTACCCTTGTTGGAAAAGATAAAACGTATGAACCTGTTGTGACTTTTTCTATTAATGAAAGCGATGCAATTACGGCTGTTTCAGAAAATTTGCGTCAAGAAACTTATAACAGTTTTGCTATAACAAAGCAAA
>JBMLQZ010000296.1:0-1121 GCA_049241285.1 Chitinophagaceae bacterium
CTGATTGTGCAAGAAGTGTTTTAATGTGTTCTGTAGTACTAATTACTTTATTATTTTGCTCAATTAAGTAATTATTGGTGATTGATTTTTTTCGTTGATTAAATAAGATTGCAATAAATAAGGATAATGCACAAAATGCGAATGCTGATAATAAAATCATTCTTACCTGAAACCTTGGAAGTTTATTAGCAAGAGATAAGATGCTCATTTAAGTTAGTTTAATTAGTGCTCTTAACAAATATACGTAATCAAATTAGCAATAGTTGTTAGCGAACAAGGGTAATAATATTCAGCATGTAAATGTAATTAACACACACGAAAGATAAGCCTACTTAATAAAATAGAGTGTCAAAAGCTATTTTGATGAATGAGTATTTATTCATAGTCTGCACTAGCTGAAACAGACTCCCATGCTGTAAGCTCTTTTTGTAAGAGATTTATTTTGTTTTGAATGCTTCCAATGGCAATTTTACCCAACGCCAATCTTAATGGTGGGTTGGCTGTTTCTGTTAATTGAATAATGGCTAATGAACCCTTAACAGGATCACCTGGTTGACGACCATTTCTTGCAGCTAACATTTGCTCAATTTTACCAACAGTTGGTTCATAGTCTGCAATTTTATTTTGTGCAAACTTCATAGAAGCGCCAGCCCATAAGGTTCTAAATGGCCCTGGCTCAACTAAGCTAACATGTATACCTAATGGAGCAACTTCATAATATAAAGCTTCGCTAAAACCTTCAAGGGCAAATTTACTTGCATTGTATATTCCTAAACCAGGTGTAGATGAGATGCCAGCAATAGATGATATTTGAATAACATGCCCCCTCTTTTGTTTACGCATAAACGGTAATACTGCTTGGGTAACTGCTAAAGCACCAAAAAAATTCGTTTCCATTTGTGCTCTCACATTTTCCATGTCACTTTCTTCTATTCCACCAAAAAAACCATAACCAGCATTATTTACCAAAACATCTATTTTGCCAAATTGCTCTATAACTGTTGCTATTGTTTCATTTACTTGTTGGCGATTGTTTACATCTAATAAATAACCAAAAGTTTTTCCTACAACTAAATTGTTTACCTCTTGCAATTGTGTTTCTTTACGAACTGTACCAATAA
>JBMLQZ010000297.1:0-6855 GCA_049241285.1 Chitinophagaceae bacterium
ATTCTTTTCATCTGTAATTCCAGAATATGTAGTTGATGCCAAAGCCACCTGTACAACCGCTAAAAGCAGCATTGCAAAAGCAATTTTTTTTATTTGAGTTGGTTTGTTCATCATTGCAAATGTATTTTAATTTTTCAATTCAACACAACATTTATCGGTTAAATAGCCTTTATGCATGTTAAATAATGTTAAACGTTAAAAAAACCACTATTATTAACGTAATTTTCTGATAAATGGTTGCCGTTTATCAACAAAACGTTAATAAAACTTATAAGTTACAGTTTGTTTGATAATTTTTTTCATCTTAGATTTAATAAACTTTACGTGTATGAGACCAAATAACTTCCACGAAGACAGAGAAGAAATCAAAGAACTCATACGCCGATATGAAAATTTAAAAGTCGGGAAAAGCCATTCATTCATTGATGAAGATGATTTTGATAGAATCATAGATTTTTATGACGACAAGGATAATTTACCCGAAGCACTAAAAGCAGCCGAAATTGGCGTAGAACAATTTCCATACTCTGCTCAATTAATGGTAAGAAAAGCTGATTTACTATTAGCTTTAAGACATTATGAAGAAGCATTAGCCATTTTAGAACAAGCTGAATTATACGATTCTACTGATGTAAATCTTTTTATTTTAAAAACAGACGCATATTTAGCCTTAGATCAACAACCTAAAGCGGTAGAGTTATTAGAAAAAGCCTTACAACAATTTGAAGGTGAAGAACGATTAGAACTTTTGTTTGAATTAGCCGACGTTTATGATGATTATGAGGAATTTGAAAAGGTGTTTGATTGTTTAAAATTGATTTTAGAAGAAGATCCTAATAATGAGGAAGCTTTATATAAAATTTGTTTTTGGACAGATTTTACAGGTAGAAATGAAGAAAGCATTCAATTACATCAAAACATTATCAACGAATATCCATATAACGAAATTGCTTGGTTTAATTTAGCTGCTGCTTACCAAGGAATAAAATTGTACGAAAAAGCCATAGATGCTTATCAATATGCAATAGTAATTGAAGAAAAATTCGATTATGCATACAGAAATATGGGAGATGCTTTTTTGCGGTTAAGAAAATACAAAGAAGCAATAGAAGCATTAGAAAAAGTGTTGGAATTAAGTAGGCCAGAAGATGTAATTTATGAAGCAATTGGTCATTGCTACCACAGAATGGGCAACTACGCTCAAGCTAGATTTAACTATAAAAAAGCAACCCATTTAAACCCTGAAGATAGCAAACTACACTATAAAGTAGCAGTTACGTATATGTTAGAAAAGCAGTGGAATCATGCTGTAAAACATCTAGAAAATGCTATGCGTGTACACAGAAATATTCCGGATTATAATTTAGCAATGGGGGAATGCATGTTGCGTTTAAATAAAACAAAAGATGCAATTCAATATTTCAGTAATGTAGTGCGTTACAAACCCAAAAATCAAGCTGGTTGGGAAGCTTTAATTAGGTGTTTAATTGAAGCAAATTTTATTGAAGAAGCAGCTGAACAAGTTGTGATTGCTATGAAATTAACAGTAAATAAGCCGATATTTATTTTTTATTACAGTGCCATTCAATTTATTTTGGGCAAAAACAAAGAAGCACTTTTACTACTAGAGCTTGGAATGGAAAAAGCTCCCAAATTCATCAAAAAATTTATTGAACTAAATCCTTCTATTCTACAAAATAGTCAAGTTGTTGATGTTTTGGCCAGATACAAAAAAGGTAGAAAATTCAGTTAAGTAGTCAATTATTTTAAGGTAGCTTTAAGCAAAATTTGTAATAATCATTCCAATTATCAATAAGGTAAATAAACCATAACGTACAGTTGAATTTCTTCAAAAGAAATTTAATTGCTATTAAAACATTAGACAAAAGAGTATCATGATAAATACTTACGTTTGTTAGTTTTATAATACTTTTATGTAGAAAATATCGATTGCAATGACTAATGGAATTAATAGACCGATAAGAGTTTTAGTTGCAAAAGTGGGCTTAGATGGTCATGACCGTGGTGCAAAAGTAATAGCAACCGCTTTGAGAGATGCAGGTATGGAAGTAATATATACTGGTCTTAGGCAAACACCAGAAATGGTTGTTAATGCTGCTTTACAAGAAGATGTTGATGCCATTGGAATTAGCATATTAAGTGGTGCACACAACACCGTATTCCCAAGAATTATTGCATTAATGAAAGAAAAAAACATGGATGACGTGTTACTAACTGGAGGTGGAATAATTCCAGAATCTGATATGCAACAGTTGAATCAATTAGGTGTTGGTAAATTATTTTCTCCCGGAACAAGCACACAAGAAATTGTTTCATTTATCAATAACTGGGTAGCTACTCATCGTAACTTTTAATCGAATAATCAACTTATCTATATTCACTATGTATAAAACATTGATAACTAATCTTGAAAATGGCATTTTTACTATCATTATCAATAGGCCAGATAAATTAAATGCTTTAAATAAATACGTTTTTGAAGATTTAAATCTAGCCATAACAGAAATAAATAACAATCCAAATATTCAATCTGCTATTATTACTGGTAGTGGAAATAAAGCATTTGTTGCCGGTGCAGATATTTCAGAATTTACTAGCTTATCTATTGATGAAGGAAAAGCTTTAGCGGAGGCCGGTCAAGATACATTTTTTAGAATTGAAAATTGCCCAAAACCAATTATTGCTGCAGTAAATGGTTTTGCACTCGGAGGAGGTTGTGAATTAGCAATGAGTTGCCACTTTAGAATTGCCAGTGAACAAGCAAAATTCGGTCAACCAGAAGTAAACCTAGGCTTAATACCTGGTTATGGTGGCACACAAAGATTAGCACAACTTATTGGTAAAGGCAGAGCTATAGAATTACTAATTAGTGGCGATATGATTGATGCTAGAACTGCATTACAATACGGTTTAGTAAATTATGTAACTAACAACGAAGAATTGTTTCCTACAGCAAGAAAAATTTTAGAAAAAATACAAACTAAAGCACCATTAGCTGTAGCAGCTTGTATTGAAGCAGTTAATGCTTTGTACAATAATAAAGTAGATGGTTATGAAGCTGAAATAAATGCATTTGGCAATTGTTTCGGCACAAAGGATATGTTAGAGGGAACAAGTGCTTTTTTAGAAAAAAGAAAACCAGCTTTTAAAGGCAATTAAAGAATAGTATTAGTAAACTGCATCGACAGTTACTTTAATATTAGCATTTGTAACAGAATCTTTTACAACCTCAAACACATTTATTTCATTTTGTGTATTGAAAATATTAGCGTAGAACGACTTATTTTTCTGAACAAAAAGAGAATATTTTCCAACAGGTAATTCAATAGAAAATTTGCCTTTATCATCTGTTTTTACAGAAGCTATCAATTTGCTTTTTACAACAGCATACATACCATTAAAATTAGCAGGTTCTACATCTTTTACTTGAACAACATCATATACAAACACAGTGGTAACCATCGGATTTGGAACTGCAACGGGAGCATCGACCATTGGCATTCTATTTCCAAACTCTTCAGAAACCATTCCACTAATTCCTTGTTTTAACTGAATAACAGCAAGCTTTTTTTGTGAAGAACAAGCAACCAAAGTAAACAGAATTATCGTAATTAATGAAAGAAGTTTATACATAACATTGTTTGAACCACTAAAGTAACTAATTTAGTAAATTACATTATCAAATAGCTAATTCGTTTTTAGGAAAAGACTTAAATAGATAACTATGCTTAAAAAAATATTATTGTATGCCTTCACATCGGTTTTAGCGTTTACAACCATTGTGGCACAACAAAAAACTAATATAGATGTACTTAAAAAAATTGCAGAAGAAAGCAGATTATCTGAAATTGAAAATAGAAAAAAAGCATTTTCATTAGCAAAATCAAAAGGTTGGGAAACAATCAGATATTCAAAAGATGGTTCTGTTGCTATGCTTGTAGGCGTAGATCAACTAGGATATCCAATGTATCTCACTACCTTTAGTAATCTTGTTGCTGCTGCTACTACAAGAGCTAATCAATTATGGGTTGGTGGTTCATCTGGACTAAATCTTTCTGGCTCTTCTTCTTTTCTAAAAAATAAATTGGCTATTTGGGATGGAGGAAAAATATTAGATACACACCAAGAATTTGGATCATCTAGAGTAACTCAAATGGATAACCCTTCTTCATTTAGCGATCATGCAACACACGTTTTAGGTACCATGATGGCAACTGGTGTTAATCCCGAAGCAAAAGGAATGAGTTTTGGGTTAACAGGTGCATTAGCTTACGACTTTAATTCTGACTTTTCTGAGATGACAACAGCAAATACTGGTGGCAATTCATTATTAATTTCTAATCATTCATATGGAACTATTAGTGGTTGGTACAGAAATCCTAGTCAATCAAATAGATGGGAGTTTTATGGAAGAGCTAATGAAAATGAAGATTTTAAATTTGGTTTATATAGTGATGCAACTGCAAATTGGGATGGATTAGCATATGAAGCACCATACTACTTAATTGTAAAATCTGCAGGAAATAATAGAAATGACAATGGTCCTGCTGAAGGTCAACCCTATTTTCGTTTTAACGCAAGTGGAGTTATGGAATCTGCTGGTGTAAGACCAGCAGGAATTGCCAATAATGATGGTTATGAAATTATTGGCACAACAGGAAATGCAAAAAACATTTTAACTGTAGGTGCAGTAAATGGAATTCCAAATGGATATTTCAAAAAAGAAGATGTTGTAATGAGTAGCTTTAGCAGTTGGGGTCCAACCGATGATGGTAGAATTAAACCAGATATTGTTGCTCATGGAGTGAACGTTTTATCAACGGTAGCAAGTGGAGTTAACAATTATGGTAGTCAAAGTGGAACTTCTATGGCTTCACCTAATGTTACAGGTTCACTTCTTTTATTACAAGAACATTTTGGCAAACTAAAAAATGGAACCGCCTTTATGTACTCTGCTACATTAAAAGGCTTAGCAATTCATACAGCAGATGAAGCAGGAGATGATCCAGGGCCAGATTATAAATTTGGTTGGGGATTGTTAAATGTTGAAAAAGCGGCTGCAGTAATTTCAGCTGCAGTTCCATCGAATAACAGTAACAGCAGTAAGCATTTATTGTACGAAAATGTATTAACAAATGGCAATAAATTTACCAAAACAGTAGTAGCCTCAGGTGCTGGGAAATTGGTAGCTACAATTTGTTGGACAGATCCTAAAAGTACAGCTAGCAATGCTTTAAACGACCGTACACCAAAACTAGTAAACGATTTAGACATTAGAATTCGAAAAGGAACAACTACTTATTTTCCATGGAAATTAAATCCTACAGTTCCTGCAAGTGCTGCCACTAGAGGAGACAATAATTTAGATAATGTTGAAAAAATTGAAATTGACGATGTAATTCCTGGAGAAACCTATACAATAGAAGTATCCCACAAAGGAAATGTTCCAACTCAAAATTATTCATTAATTGTAAGCGGTGTTGGTGGTATTGCATATTGTTCTTCTACTGCAACATCTACAGTAGGAACAAAAATTGATAGTGTAGGCTTTGCAGGAATACGTAATAAAAATATTACAGGCTGTACCAGTTATAATAATTATACCAACCTAACAGGTAATATTCAACCAAATCAAACTTTACCTATTACTGTAAGATTAGCCAGTTGTGATGCTAGCACAAACAATAAAATGGTTAAAGTTTTCATAGATTATAATGTTGATGGAGACTTTGACGATGCTGGAGAATTAGCAGCATCAAGTGGATCAATAACAGCAATTGGAACATTTACTGCAAATATTACAACACCATCAACCCTAACAATTGGAACCTACACTATTTTGCGTATTGTTACACAAGAAACAAATAACATTGCCAACATCAATAGTTGCGGAACTTACTCAATTGGTGAAACACAAGACTATCGAATTCTAGTAACTGCACCATCAAATGATTTGACAGTTACTGAAATTATTTCACCTACAAACGCAACCTGTGAATCTGGCACTCAGCTTTTAACCATTAAAGTGTTGAATAAAGGAAACACAACAAAATCGAACATACCTGTAACAGCAACAGTAAAAAATGGTGCAACAACAATTGCTACTTTAAATGGTGTTATAACAAATAGTCTTTCTGCTGGAGCATCTGTTAATTACACTTTTCAAACAACTTATGCTACATCAGCAGCAACCACCTACACAATTACTGCAACAGTAACAGACGCTTCAGATCAGTTTCCATTAAATAATACCGTTAATGTAAATGTTACTTCACCTGCAAGACCTGTAGTAAACAGTGCTACTGCTAAAATTTGTTCGCCTACACAAATTAATCTTAAAGTAAATAATCCTGCTTCTGGTACTAATTACTATTGGTTTAATACGCCAAATGCCACTTCACCAATTGCAAGTGGAGCCACTACTTCTGTAAATACAACATTAACCAACAATACTGTTTATGTACAATCTGGTTATAGAGGTACAGTTGGTGCTTTAACAAAAAATGCATTGGGAGCAGGCGGTTATAATCTTTTTAACAATATCTATGTTAAGGTTAGGGCTGAAACAGCTATCACCATTGAAACAGCCAAACTATATATAGCCAACCCTGGCACCATAGAGTTTATCTTGGGAACTAATTTAGTGACTAATGGCAATAGCTTTACATATAATGCTGTTGACAATGTTGTATTAAACGTTACTAATACTACCGCTAATGCTCAAGGCACACTCCCTTCAAGTGACGACCCATCGGATCAAGGGGCAGTGTATACTTTAGATTTAAATATTCCCTCAGCAGGTGATTATATAATACTTATAAGATGTACAGATGC
>JBMLQZ010000298.1:0-6734 GCA_049241285.1 Chitinophagaceae bacterium
AAAAGAATTGCGAAATGTTTACACCAACGCTTCATACAAAACCTCTATGGTATGTTTGGCATTTTTGCCCGTTCCATCTTTTATTTGATGGCGACAACTGGTACCTGGTGCTTCAATAATTACATCATCGCTTTTGCGAATTTTTTAGATTCGCTATTTAAATAAAATCATCAAATATTCTTTAGAATGCATTTGCTTTTAATGTAATGCTTTGCAGTATATTTATCACGTTAATAATTCTCTTTGATTATACAGAATTTTCACTTCTTTTATTAGTTTATAAAGAAAATGTATTGTATTTAAATTAAAGAATGTCTCTATAAAATTTACAAAATAATGCAAAACAAACAAAGCTTTTTAGTATTAGCGTTTATTCTATATTCAGCATTAAAAGGATTTTCGCAAGAAATAAATTGGGTTTCTACTACTGAAAAACAACCTTGGAGAACAAAAGAATCCATTAAGTTAAATGATTACAGTACAACAATACCTATTGACATTGAAATATTGACCGATAAAAAACAACAAACAATTGACGGTTGGGGTGGCTGTTTTAATGAGTTAGGATGGCAGGCATTACAAACTTTACCATTCAAGGAAAGAGAAAAAGTAATTAAAGAATTTTTTGACCCAAAAGTAGGTTTAAAATACAATATCTGTCGTATGCCTATTGGTGCAAATGATTACTCATTCAACTGGTATTCGCTCAATGAAACTGATGGTGATTTTGAAATGAAAAATTTTAATATAGAAAGAGATAAAACCGTTCTTATTCCATACATTAAAGAGGCTTTAAAATTTAGACCAGATCTTAAAATTTGGGCATCACCTTGGAGCCCCCCAACTTGGATGAAAACCAATAAGCATTATGCAAATAAACCAAATACATATAACGATTTAACACCCGAAAATGCTGTAAAATCTGGCGACCAATTCATTCAAAAAAATGAGTATTTAACAGCTTATGCTCTTTATCTTTCAAAATTTGTAAATGCTTATCAAAAAGAAGGCATTAATGTTTATGCTGTACATTTTCAAAACGAACCTTATACATACAATCAATGGCCTAATTGTAGTTGGACAGCATTAGGAATGCGTAATTTTATAGCCAATTATTTAGGTCCAAAGTTTACAAAAGATAAAGTTCCTGCTCAAATATGGTTTAGTACAATCAATAGTAGAAATTTTCAAGTATTTGATACTGTTTTATCGCAACCAGATGTAAGAAAATATATTTCTGGTGTAGGTGTACAATATGAAGGGCTTGATGTTGTAGCTGAAATTGCCAAAAAATATCCACAACTGAATTTAATGCAAACAGAAACACCTTGTGGGGATGGACTTTTTGATTGGAATTCTGCCGAGAATACATTTGGAACCATCAAAGCATATCTAGAAAAAGGTGTACGATCTTACATGTACTGGAATATGATATTAGATAATACTGGTGAAAGCTCTTGGGGCTGGAAACAAAACGCACAAGTAGTAATTAATAAAACAACAAAAAAAGTAACCTACACACCTGAATTTTATATTTTTAAACACATAAGCCATTTTGTAACACCAGGTTCTACAAAGTTAGAAATTAAAGGTCTTTCAGACGATGCATTGGCGTTTGTAACCCCTGAAGGAAAAATTATTTTAGTAGCAATAAATTCACACTACAAACCCAAAAATTTTAAAATTAAAATCGGTTCAAAATATTTTGAAGTAACATTACCTCAAAACTCGTTTAATACATTAACATTATAGAATCTACAATCTTAGATTCTATAATGTCTATAATTTACACCAACGCTTCATACAAAACCTCTATGGTATGTTTGGCTTTTTTACCTGTTCCATCTTTTATTTGATGGCGACAACTGGTACCTGGTGCCGCAATAATTACATCATTGCTTTGTTTACGAACTGTTGGAAATAATACCAATTCACCTATTTTCATAGATAGTTCATAATGCTCTTTTTCGTAGCCAAATGAACCTGCCATTCCACAACAGCCCGATGGAATGGTTTCTACCGAATAATTTTCTGGTAACGATAATATTTTAACTGACGGAGCTACGGAAGAAACCGACTTTTGTTGACAATGCCCATGTAATTGAATGGTTCGTTTTGCTGTTGTAAACCTTTCTTTCGAAATATTTCCTAGTTCTATTTCTCTAGCAATAAACTCATCTATTAATAATGCATTTTGTGCCAATTGTTTTGCTGCTGGCAACAAATCTTCACTTACCAAATCAACATATTCATCTCTAAAAGTTAATATAGCTGATGGTTCAATACCTATTAGTGGTGTTTCAATTGTAATAATATCTTTCAACAAACCTACATTGGTATTGGCTATTGTTTGTGCAGCTCTTAACAATCCTTTAGAAAGCCATGTTCTACCACTTTCTGTATGTTCAGGAATAATTACTTGATAGCCTAATTTTTCTAACAACTCTATGGCTTTTATACCAATGGTAGTATCGTTGTAATTGGTAAATTCATCACAAAACAAATACACTTTTTTAGCAGCTTTTATAGAGCCGCCTCTTTTAGCATACCACCTTTGTAAAGTAATGGTATGTAGTGTAGGCATAGACCTTTCTTTGGCGAAACCCACTACACTTTTAATGGTGTTGCTTAACAAAGGTGTGGTCATAAAAAAGTTATACAACCTTGGTGTTAAAGAACCCAATTTTGCAGATTTACTAAAATTTGCAATCATAGTCGATCTAAATGGAACACCATTAGCATCGTAATAATGTTGTAAAAATTCTGCTTTTAATTTGGCAACATCTACGTTTGATGGACATTCTGATTTGCAACCTTTACAACTTAAACATAAATCCATCACTTCATAAATTTCTTGATGATTAAAGCGATTGACTTTGTTGGAATTGGTTAGAAATTCTCTTAGAATATTAGCCCTAGCTCTTGTAGTATCTTTTTCGTTTTTTGTTGCCATGTAAGATGGGCACATGGTTCCACCAGAAAGATGCGATTTTCTACAATCACCAGAACCGTTACACTGTTCTGCATGTTGCAAAACATCTTGATTATGATATCTGAAAATAGTATTAAATGTTGGCGTTTGTTGACCAGGTGTGTAACGCAACATCGTATTCATAGATGGCGTATCTACAATTTTATTGGGATTAAAAATATTTTCAGGATCCCAAGTTTTTTTAATGGTTTTTAGCAATTCGTAATTTTTTGCTCCCACCATTTGCTGAATAAATTCTCCACGTAATCTTCCATCTCCATGTTCTCCACTTAACGATCCTTTGTATTTTTTTACCAATGTAGCTATTTCTTCTGCAATTGTTCTAAACAGTTGATTTCCTTCTACTGTTTTTAGATTAAGAATAGGTCTTAAATGAATTTCGCCAGAACCAGCATGTGCATAATGCACTGCATGTAAGTTGTATTGTTGTAAAATTTTATTAAAATCTTCTATAAAATCAGGTAAATCGTTTACATCAACAGCCGTGTCTTCAATAACAGGCACCGCCTTTTCATCTCCTGGTAAATTGCTCAATAAACCCAAACCTGCTTTTCTTAGATTCCATATTTTTTTAGAATCTTGACCAAACAACAAAGGAAAATGATAACCCAAACCTGCTGCCCTCATTTCTGATTCTACTTGTGTAGCTATTTCTTGTATTTCTTCTCTTGTATTTCTTGCAAATTCTACCACCAAAATTGCTCCAGGATCGCCTTGAACAAAAAATCTATTTTTACGCTGTTCAATATTGTCTTTTGTACATTCTAAAATGTAATGGTCTATCAATTCGCTAGCACTTGGTGCATATTTTAGGGCAATTAAATTGGCTCTTAACGATTCATTTACCGTATTAAAATGTATACACAATAAACCAATTTCTTTTGGAGGAAGTGGTACTACGTTTAATTTAATTTCAGTGATGAATGCTAATGTTCCTTCTGAGCCTGCAATTAATTTACAAAAATTAAAATCTACTTCTCCTGCCGTAAATGGTGCCGTATCTAGTAACACATCTACAGCATAACCTGTATTTCTACGTTCAATGGTTTTTTTAGGAAATTCTTTTCGAATTTCTTGTTGGTTATCGTAGTTGCTTAATAAGCTTCTGGTGGTTTTATAAATATTGGCTTCTAAGGAATTGCCTTCGCATTTTTGATGAAATTCATCAATGCTTAACGATTTGAACACTACTTCTGAACCATCGCACAATAAAGCTGTAATTTCTAATACATGTTCTCTGGTACTTCTGTAAACAACCGAATTAGAACCACAAGAATTATTACCCACCATTCCCCCAATCATGGCTCTATTGGCTGTTGATGTTTCTGGACCAAAAAACAAACCATGAGGTTTTAAAAACATGTTCAATTCGTCTCTTACCACACCAGGTTGCAACCTTACCCAATTTTCTTGGGTATTTAGTTCGATGATTTGGGTAAAATGTTTTGATACATCTACAATAATTCCATTTCCTACAACTTGACCAGCTAATGATGTACCAGCAGTTCTTGGAATTAAAGATGTTTTTTCTGCTTTTGCAAATTGAATGAGTTTAATTAAATCTGCTTTTGATTTAGGAATACAAACGGCTAAAGGCATTTCTCTATATGCAGAGGCGTCTGTTGCATAGAGAATACGCATGGTATTATCGAAAAAAAGCTCTCCTTCTAATTGTGATGCTAATGCTTGAAGCCGATTATTCATTCTAACCTGAATTGATTGATTGCAGAAAGTTCAAAATTAGGATATTGGCAACCAATCTTATAGACTGATTGCCAATTTTATAGAATGAATTTTTGAAAGACTTATTTATTCAATAATTTTTTCAATTCTTGTTAGCTTACCATCGCTATTAATACCTTCAATAATTAAACGAAAACGATTCGAAATATCGTTGTTATAAAACTCAATTTGTACGGTTCGGTTTTTTGCATCTGTAAGCAAATATGGATTCCAATACAAGGTTGTTCTAACATCGTTTACAGTAGCCGTAGTGGTACTATAATTAGGATTATAAAACTCTTTATAAGGCGTATAGCCAGCTAAAATTTGTGTTGCTAAACCTGTGCCTGGTGTTGATTTTGTATCTCCACCTTTTCTTGTATACACAGCTATTGCTCCTCCTGCTCCTCCACCTGGTGCTCCAAAAAATGGTGGACGAAATACTTTAATATATGCAACATCGTTCATTGAAATACTACGTAATTGATCTACATCTGTTCTCATTTCATCTAAAAATACATCTGGCGATCCGCCTCTCCAACTTAATGTTACTTCTCCTCCACTATTATTTATTTGTAATCCAGCAACTCTTCCTTGTAAATAAGAAAACACATCTAAAGCTCCTTGTGCTACAGGATCGTTCATTACATCAAATTGATAGCCATCGCCTCCACTAAACATACCACTTGCATATTTTTCATCTAATATCTCTGTTTTTGATTTTACCCTAGTTTTTACGGTTACCTCATCTAACTGTGCAGCCGCTAAGCGTTTTGCAACTTTTTCTTTTTCATTAAAGAAAAACTTACTTCTTTCTAATAATGAACTGTCTTTTCCTGTATATGGCATTAAGAATGGACTAATATAATTACTTCCGTATTTTTTTTGTGGTGCTTGCAATAATCCGTTTTGAAAACGAACTTCAACCCTATTTGTTGCTGATTTTTCGCCACTTAATTGGTAAAATATTTTTAACGTATCGTAAAACATAATCCCTTTTTGAACAAAATTTCCTGAACGATCTACTGGTAAAAAGAGGGTTTGTTTGCTACTATCTTTTGCTTGCAAAAACAAAATAATGGTTTGATTGGGTTTTGAAACAGTATATGCATTGCCATAAATTGTTCCCTTCAGTTGTAAATAGTCTGTTTCTTTTGGTTGTGTAATAAATGGTAGTTGACCAGCTGCTACTTCTTTCCATTTAAATCTTCTCCAACCATGTGTTAACATTACTAAATCTAAGTGTTGTTGAACAGTATCGGCTTTGCTTGAAAAATAATATGCAGGATTGTGAATATATCCTTTTACATCGCCACTTAATAATAAAGATGAAACTATATTGCTATTAGAATTATTATACAATGCAGCATCTGTTATTGAAACAGACATGTTTGAAAATGCTGAATCTATTGTTTCTATTTCAATTGTATTTCTTCCTCGTTTATCTACCGATTTTTTTGTAACACGAATTTCTGGCTTAAATAAAAAGTCGTAATTATTTACAAATACTACCCTTTCTGCTATTGGTGTATAATTGGCATCAAACAAGGTTACTTGTAATACGCCAGATGGCAAATCTTTCGTTGGAATTTCTCCTATAGTTGCCATTTTTTCAGACAAATTAATTCTAGATTTATACACCTGGTGTTGATGCATATGAGCTATTACATACAGCAGCTTAAAATTTTCGGTAACTTCTGGTGTTCTATTCACAAAAAATAAAGCTTTACCTTTTAGTGACTGAACCTGTAAAGCAGCAGTATTGCCTTTAACTACTGGTAAAGTATCGGTGTGTTGTTTACCATATTCATCGGTCCAAAAAGCAGTATATTTTTCAGATAGAATTGGTTCTAAAAATACACTACCCATACCATTGTGTTCAGTAATAAAAGAATCAACTAACTCGTTTTTACTGTTTTTTATGGCACCACTAGCTTTTACTGGTAATCCATATTGATTATTCACTAAAAAAGCCAATCTTTTACTAACACCTACCACCAATTCTCCCCCTTCAGGAAAA
>JBMLQZ010000299.1:0-3655 GCA_049241285.1 Chitinophagaceae bacterium
ATAAAGGCGTTCCTGATTGAACAGATTTTATATGGATATTTTCAATATCACTTATTTTCTCAATTAAACCTTCGCTTCTAATGTATAAAACGGTGGATGCTTTTTCTATATAAGCACCTCCTGTATTTTGATTGTTTTTTTCAACAGCAGAAAAAATATCTTCTATCGATAATCCATAAGCAGCTAATTTGTTGCTATTTACTTCAATAGAAAATTGTTGCAATTTTCCGCCAAAACTGCTTACTTCAGCTACACCTTTTACACCCAATAATTGTCTTCTAATAATCCAGTCTTGTATTGTTCTTAAAGCTGTTGCATCGTATTTGTTTTCATAGCCTAATTTAGGTCGAACAACATATTGATAAATTTCGCCTAAACCAGTAGTAACAGGTCCTAATTCAGGAGTTCCAATTCCTTTTGGAATTAAATTTTGTACTTGTTGTAGCCGTTCAGAAACCTGTTGTCTTGCCCAATAAATATCTGTTGCATCATCAAATACAATAGTTACTAGCGACAAACCAAAACGAGAAAAACTTCTTATTTCTTTTAAACCAGCTATGTTGTTATTTGCTTGTTCTATTGGAAAAGTAATTAGCCTTTCAATGTCTGTAGCACCAAAAGAAGGAGCTACTGTAATTACTTGTACTTGATTATTGGTAATATCTGGAACAGCATCTATCGGTAATTTGGTAAGTTGATAACTTCCATATCCAATTAATCCTATGACACATAAACAGATAATTAATTTATTTCGAATTGAAATTTGAATAATTGTATTCAGCATTGAATCATTAGTTTTTTTTGAAAATAGTATTTTGAACAATAAGTAATAGGCAACATTACTGCAATTAGAAATGTATTTCTATGTAGCAATTTATTGTTTATACAAATAATTTAAACCAATGATTTTGGAGGCTGAAATATTTTGGAAGGATTAATATTAATATAGAAATAATCGTATGATAGATTATATATACTAGGATGTATAGGAAAAGAAATGGTTTCTACTACATAAATAGGCGAGGGAAAACTTGCTGTAACATTCATGCAAACGTTAGCATCATTTGTTTTAAAAGGAAGTTGCATGTCTTGTTGATAATCAGCATCTTTTTCTTGTTTTTCTGCATAATGCATTTGTAAAAAACTCAGAAAATTAATTTGATTATCTTGTTGTTTGTGTTGTATAAAATGCTCTATTAGTAATGGTATTTTTAATAATTGATACGCATCAGTAGCACCAAAAGTGTACAAACTTAATAGCAGTATGGTTATTAGTTTTTTCACCGGGTAAATGATTAACGAAAGATTAATTGAATATTAAATGTTCTAATCTTACTAGATAACTATAATTAGACATACGAACCATATTGCTATACAACTGCTTTCTGTAACCAATATCTAGTCTAGTTTGGCTATTAAATATGAATTGGATAGAAGGGGCAATATCAACAAAACGCTTGTTTCTGTTTACAATGCTTTGTCCCAACATTTCAACCATAAAATTTACATTGGTTTGTTGATAGTTGTTGTAATTTTTTGGCAGCATTAATTTACCAATAGAAAGTGTGTAATTAATTGCTTGATCAGAAAATGCGGTGGGAAATTTATTGTTATTCGTATTATTTCCAGCCTTTTCATAACTGGTACTTGCAGAAACAGCTACCTTGTGCACCAGTTTTGTTGCAACTAAACCAAGTTCGTAACCACTATTATTCCCATTAATTTCAATTTCTTCTTGGTGTATGGTTCCATTATTGGTGCTTGCTCTTGTATAAGCTGCAAGCCTAAAATGATTATGTATACCATCTTCACTATAAAAACGATATTTTCCATAAAAGCTCAAACCGCCATACTTTAAAGAACCATATCTGTCAGTTGCAATAAATTCAGCATGAAGCATTAGTTTTTTATTAACGCCCCACATAATTTCTGGCAATAAAAAATAATTTAATTTATTGGTTTTAGGATTATTCATCCAATTATTGGTAAGCCTTAACCCAATTGATTTTGCAGGCATATTGCTAGCTGGTTCTGTAAGTACAAATAACTCTTGTGAATTACCCTTTAATATAAAAAACAAACAAATAATACCAGTAAAATTTTTTTTCATGGTCTATAATCAATAGTTATACAATCACTAACACCATTTCTATGGTAAGAATAGTGCTAGTGATTGTTTTGAATAATTAATATTTTTTGAAAACTAAATGGTAGTATGGTATACTCTTTCAACTTTATTAGAGCTGTTTTTAGTGCAGCAACTTTCCATTTTGCCAGATTCGTAGCACTTTTTAGCTGTAAGTTTACTGTACTTTTTATAATCTTTTCCAGGAATAAAGTCTTTGTCTACAATGGTAATCATTTGTTGTCCATTTAAAACTTGATTCTTCACATTCATAAAATGAAGTGTGTTACCACCTAATTGTACATGACTATCGTTTTCAATTTTAAGATTATTAAAAACGGTTTTTACTTTTAATTGTGCTACTGAAAAACCAGCATTTGTAACTGCTTTTTTTAATTCATCAAAACTTACTGGTAAGTCTTTTTTGAACTTTATTTTATAAGTAGAGGTTTTAATATCAGAATCAATACTTTCTACAAAAATTACTTTTTCTAAAGCTTTATAAATTGCTTTAGAACACATGCTACAAGTAAGACCACTAGCTTGTAACTCTGCATTAACAAATTGAGCAGAGGCATTTATTGAAATAAAACAGAATAATGCAATTATTATCTTTTTCATAGTTCATAATATTGGAATTAACCGAATTAAAAACTATTATATGTAGAATACTTCGGTTAATTAAGTGAATAAATTAAGGAGTTTTTCTTTCGTACTGGCAACACTCATGTAAATTGTCGTAGGCAGTTTTATCTGCAGTAGCGTCTTGTGTGTCATGTCCAACAGCAGCAACTTTAGTTTGTATTTTTTTACTGTCTGTTTTTTTTGCATCGAATTTAACTACTAAAATCTTGGTTTCATCATTCCAAACTGCACTTGTAGCACCTGCATTTTTTGCTGCTTTTTCTATGCGGCTTTTACACATACCACAATTGCCATATACTTTAATTTTTTCAGTTTTAACAGTTTGTGCCGATGTATTAATGGCAAATAAAATGCATGCGAACAACAATACTTTTTGTATATTTTTCATAATTGAATGAATTAAAATTTAAAAAAAAGCAACAACAACTTGTTTTTAGAATAATTTGATTAGCGAGGATATGGTATTAAAACGGGTAGAAAGTTGCATAAATCAGACAACATTCTTTAAAATGTAATCAAATGCTTATTAAATTCTAAAAACGCAATACTTAATACAAGGAGATACAGAATTGGAGTTACGTAAATGAGGACTACTCTTTATAGTTTTATTAAGGCTTGTATAATTTTCGCTTACAAAAACAGTTGTATCTTGAAAATTATTTATAAGAGCTTTCTGTGGAGTTTCAATGATATAATGAACATTAGCTGTTTGATAATTATTAACCAGCTTTACAACTTTTGTTTCAGTTTTACAACAAGCACTTTTCTTCTTTTTAGAACCGCAAGGGCATTTCTTTACACTAGAAACAAAATCAATATTCCAGCTGCTTACCTTACCCATGCAATAATGCACATTCATGGCAAAGCCACTACTTGTGAGCATAT
>JBMLQZ010000300.1:0-7865 GCA_049241285.1 Chitinophagaceae bacterium
TGATAGCGTACGCCAGTTTCAAAAATTGTAATCGTTTGTTCGTCTGCTACTTTTTTTAATCCATGTGCTGCAAAAGCACCAAGTGCTACTGATAAGGCACCTAACAAACTAGCATATTGTAAAAATGGTTTATACACAAAAATGTTATTTATGATTAGTGAATTAATTTAACCAAATCATTCACTGAGGTAGAAGATCCGGTTACGGTATAATGAGCAGTACTATAAAATGGTACTCGTTGAGCTAATTTTTCACTTAAAAAGTTATAAAGTTCTGAATTGGATAAGTCTTTAATTAATGGACGATGATTTTTTTCTATTTGCAATCGTTCAACTAAAACTTTTACTGGTTCATTTATCCAAATAGTTATGCCATTAACGTTCATCCATTCCATATTTTTATGGTAGCAAGGTGTTCCACCACCTGTTGCTATTACTCCATTCTTTTTCTGAGAAAACCAACGTAACGTTTCAGATTCTTTTTTTCTAAAATAAGCTTCTCCTTCTTCCGCAAAAATTTCAGTAATAGATTTTTCTTCAAAAGCTTCAATAATAGCGTCTAAATCATATCCACCCACTTTTAGTTTTTTTGATAACAATTTAGTGAAGTAACTTTTACCAGACCCCATCATTCCTATTAAAAAAATCTTCATGACTTTGTGTTAAGAATCAGTAACAATATCAGTAAACTAAAAAAGAATTTGATACCTCTATTTCTAATGAGGTTTACTTAAAAGCATTTATACCAGTAATATCCATGCCTGTAATTAATAAATGTACATCATGTGTTCCTTCATAAGTAATAACACTTTCAAGATTCATCATGTGACGCATGACACTGTATTCGCCAGTAATTCCCATTCCTCCAAGAATTTGTCTTGCATTTCTAGCAATATCTGCTGCCAATTCACAGCTATTTCTTTTTGCCATACTTACCTGAGCAGGTGTAGCTATTCCTTCATTCATTAAAACGCCTAATCGCCAAACCAATAATTGAGCTTTGGTAATTTCCGTAATCATTTCTGCTAGTTTCTTTTGTTGTAGTTGAAAACCAGCAATAGGCTTACCAAATTGAACTCTTTCTTTACTGTATTTTAAAGCGGTATCGTAACAATCCATTGCTGCACCTAAAGCTCCCCAAGCAATACCAAATCTTGCTTTTGTTAAACAACTTAATGGCCCTTTTAAACCTTTAATATTGGGTAATAAATTTTCTTTAGGAACTTTTACATTATCAAAAACTAATTCTCCAGTTGCACTTGCTCTTAAACTCCATTTTCCATGTGTGGTTGGTGTTGAAAACCCTTCCATTCCTCTTTCTACAATAATGCCTCTCACTTCACCATTATCATCTTTAGCCCAAACCACTGCAACTTGTGCAAACGGTGCATTACTAATCCACATTTTCGCTCCATTTAAAATATAATGGTCACCATTGTCTTTAATATTGGTAAGCATTCCTCCAGGATCACTTCCATGATTAGGTTCTGTTAAACCAAAACATCCAAGACATTCACCAGTTGCAAGTTTGGGTAAATACTTACGCTTTTGTTCCTCATTACCATACGCATAAATAGGAAACATTACCAAACTACCTTGCACACTAGCAGTAGAACGAACACCACTATCTCCTCTTTCTAGTTCTTGCATCATTAATCCGTAACTAATGTAGTCTAAACCACCACCACCATATTCAACAGGAACTGTGGGACCAAAACAACCTAATTCACCCATTTGAGCTACAATATGCTCAGGAAATTTTGCATCTTGGGCATACTCTTCAATTATTGGACTAATTTCTTTTTTAACATAGTTGCGTACAGCATCACGTATCATTTTATGTTCTTCTGTAAGCAATTCGTCTAAAAGATAATAATCAGGTGATTGGAATAAATCTGTTCTTGCTGCCATAATGTATGTTTAACAATTTTTAGAACTACCGATGGTTACAATTAAAAATGCAAAAACCAGCAATTCATTTATTTCACTTCTATTCAATTTTAAATCGAAAATATTGAGAACTTAAAATAGGAAGTATTTTATCAAAATTACAAGCTTATTTAATTAAATAGTTTAATACATGAAAGAAAAGAACATTTAATAAACCGCAAAAAACTGCTATTATTATCGCTTCCTTTCAATTTCTTTATTCATTTCTTCAATATCTATGGGTCTGTCTGAAAAATCTCCTAATAAATACTTAGTAAAATGATCGGCCATTTTCCAGAAAAAATATTCAGTCATATCTCCAAAACCATGTCTTTGTGTTGGCAATATCAACATTTCAAAGCGTTTATTTGCTTTAATTAGTGCATTTACAACCCTCATAGTATTTGCAGGATGCACATTATTATCAATTTCTCCATGAATTAACAACAAATTCCCCTTTAGGTTTTTAGCAACATCTGGATTTTTTTCAATAGCATATACAAAAGAGGTATCTCCTTTATCGCTAATGATTTCTTTAACTCCATGATGTTTTTCGCTCCACCATCTATTGTAAATACTGTTATCATGATTACCTGCACAACTTACTGCTACTTTAAAAAAGTCTGGATACACAAACATGGCAGCTGTACTCATAAATCCACCACCACTATGCCCATGAATGCCCACTTTATTTCTATCAATAAAAGTAAATCTGTCTGCCAATTGTTCTGCTGTAGCTTTTTTATCTGCTAAACCATAATCTCTCAAATTATTGTAGCCATAATTGTGATACCATTTGCTTCTTGCAGGATGCCCACCTCTATTGCCTACTGTAACCACAATAAAACCAAGTTGAGCCAATCGATCAATTCTATCCATTCCTTTACTCCAAGCTTTGTTTACAGCTTCTGTTTGTGGACCAGGATACACGTATTCGATCAATGGATATTTTTTGGTACTATCAAAGTCAAACGGCTTATACATTACTCCAAACAAATCTGTAATTCCATCATCGGCTTTTACTTTGAATACTTGTGGAAATTTATAACCAGCAGCCATTAAAGATGTAAAATCGGCCGTTTCTAAAACCAACGTTTTTTTAGGATCTATAGTGCTATATAAAACTGATTTTGGTATAGTATTTACTCTAGAAAAATTATCAATAAAATAGTTGGTATTATCATTCATTCCAATTGAATGATCAAATTCTGCTTGGGTAAGTAAACGTAAACCTGTACCATCGAAATTAATAGCATACAAATGCAAGTAATATGGATCTTGATATTCTTCTTTTCCGTTTGCAGTGAAATAAAGAATACGCTTTTTCTCATCAATTCCTTCTATGTTTTCGCAATGAAAAGCACCATTAGTAATTTGATTTTTTAGTTTTCCATTTTCGTCATATAAATAAAAATGGCCCCATCCATCTCTTTCACTCCATTGAATAATTTCTTTCGAATTTTTTACTAATCCAATTCGTTTTACTTCAACATAAGTATTTAGTCTTTCTTCAATAATAGGTTTTACAGTTTTGTTTACAACATCAGCAACACATACATCAATTCGTTTTAAATCTCTACTTGTTCTTGTAAAATAAAATTTAGTATTATCACCCAACCAAATTAACGGTCTAAAATCATCATCTCTACTACTAACAGCATTCGGTTGATTCCAAATACTAACGTCTTGATCTTTAAATGCATCTACTTTTAATTCAACCCCTTGTTTTGTGGTTATGTCAAATAACATCAAATCGTCCATTGGAGCATCTTTTTCACCAGGCATCCAATATTTATAGGTTTCTAAAGTGGGTCTAGGTTCTGCAATGCTATTAATAACCCATAAATCTTTTACTTTTCTGTTGTCTACTTTTAAGATGGCAAAATGTTTACTATCAGGACTCCAATAAATAGTAGCTGATTTACGTTTGTTTTTATTTTTTTCAACATCCACATTGGTATTTCCATTGCCAGATAAATTGCCTTCACCATTATAACTATAATATTCTATACCATCTGTTGTTAATTTTGTTTCTACAATAGTGCTATCCTCTTCATTTTTTAATGCTTTTTCATAGTTTATTTTATCCATGTAAAACAAATTATGGTTTCTTCCAAATACAATGATGTTGCTATCTGGTGAAATGCTAGCCCAACTTGGTTTACGTTTTGGTTTGGTAAAATCGGTTAATTCCACCAACTCGTTTGTGAGCAAGTTATACTCGAAATAAAAAGTTTTCTTCGATTTAATTGATGCTGCACCTTTTTTTGCCGTAGTATCTTTCTTCTCAATTTCAAGTGAACTTTTCACTTCAAACTGAATGGTATTTTCGTCTTTTACAAAACGTAGGCTATCTAATCCAAGGTGTTGAGCATCGAACGGATCTTTAACAATACGTGTAATTTGTGCGGCTAATTTTGCGTTATCGAACAATAATTTTTTTTCGGCTTTTGCAGCATCTACTATATACCATTTTTTGCCTTCTGTAGTTTCGCACATATACCAAAAGCGATCGCTTTTTTTTAGCCAATGTGCATCTACAGCTGTTGAAAAAACAAGTTTTTCTAATTTTTTGGGTGAAAATCTTGATGCTAATTGATAATTCGCTTTAACTGCATTTTGTTGTTGTGCATTTACCGTAAATGAAAGCAATAACAAAAGAATGATACAATTTTTTCTCATAATAAAAGGGCTTTGAAAAGCGGAAAATAAGTAGTAAAAAATATAATTCACAACCATTTATCATTTTTGGGGTTGTAAGCAATTATAAAACTTTGGTTTCTTTTACATTTACGAATAATTCATAGCTATGTCAATTGTTTTTGATACCACTTTAGAAACTGCTTTACGTTTAGATGCTACTGATGAATTAAAAAAGTATAAGCAACAATTTCATTTTCCAAAACACCAAGCAAAAAATGCCATTTATTTCTGTGGTAACTCATTGGGTTTACAACCTGTAAATGTTGAAAATGCTGTATTACAAGAATTAAACGATTGGAAAAATTTAGGAATTAATGGTTTCTCAAAAGCACAAAATCCATGGCTATATTATCAAGAATATATGAAACCAACTTTGGCAAAAATAGTTGGATGCAAGTTGAATGAAGTGACTGTAATGAATACGCTTACTGTAAATCTTCATTTGTTAATGCTTAGCTTTTACAAGCCTACAGAAAAACGGTATAAAATTGTGATGGAAGCTGGAGCTTTTCCTTCAGATCAATATGCTGTAGAAACATTGGTTCGTCATTATGGTTTACATCCAAACGATTGTATTATTGAAATTGAACCCAATTTGGGCGAAAAAATACTTACCACTCAACAAATTATTGAAGCAATAGAACATCATGGTGAAAGTATTGCTATGATTGTTTTTGGTGGAATGAATTATTACACAGGTCAGTTGTTTGATATGCATGCCATTACAAATGCTGCTCATGCAGTAGGTGCCATTGTAGGTTTTGATTTGGCTCATGTTGTAGGTAATGTTCCCACACAATTGCATAACTGGAATGTTGATTTTGCTTGTTGGTGTAGTTATAAATATTTAAATGGTGGCCCCGGTGCTGTTGGTGGCATTTACATACATGAAAAATTTGCCAATGATACCTCTAAACAACGATTAGGTGGCTGGTGGGGAAATGATGAAGCAATTCGATTTAAAATGGAAAAAGGATTTATTCCCAAAGCAAATGCCAGTGGTTGGAATATTAGCACAGCTCAAGTAATGAATATGGTTTGTTTAAAAGCCTCATTAGAAATGTTTGAAGAAATTGGCATGGAAAAAATTAGACAAAAAAGCATGCAACTAACTGCATATCTAGAATTTTTATTACTGCAATTACCTTCCTTACAATTTGAGATAATTACCCCTAAAAATAAAGATGACAGAGGTGCACAATTGAGTTTATTCTTTGCACAAAACGGAAAAGCCATTCATGATAAAATGATTGAAAATGGAATTATTGTAGATTATAGAGAGCCTGGTGTAATACGTGTAGCTCCTGCTCCTTTGTATTGTAGATATGAAGATGTTTTTAGTTTTTACTGCATTTTAAGAGACCATTTTTAATGGAATAAAAATTAAACAAACATTAAAATATGGGCTATTTGTATCATTATCTGCTCAACCTTTTATTGATAAATGAGAGGTTGTAACAACTACATATAGTCGCTCATTTCAACTTGATATTGTTTTGCAATAATTGCTGCTTCTGATGCAAAATCTTCTTTGCTTGAAGCATATATAACAGCACGACTAGCATTGACTAATAATCCAACATTATTATTCAATCCATATTTGCTCACCTCTTCTAAACTTCCACCTTGAAAACCTACTCCAGGAACTAATAAAAAATGATTGGGTATAATAGCTCTAATATCGGCTAAATCACTTGCTCTTGTGGCTCCAACTACAAACATTAAATTATCTTCAGTTCCCCAAGATGCTACTTTTTCTAATACTCTTTTAAATAATAAATCTTCTTTGGGCCCTTGTAAAATACTAGGAACTAATGTAGCATCATGATCATTATTTTTAACCACTAATTTTTGAAAATCGTTCGCTCCTTGATTAGAAGTTAAGCCTAATACAATTGTCCATTTATTTTCAAACTCTAAAAAAGGTCTTACACTATCTTCACCCATATAAGGAGCAACAGTTACAGCATCAAATGGAAGCACTTCAAAAAAAGTTTTAGCATATTGAGCAGATGTGTTTCCAATATCACCTCTTTTTGCATCGGCTATTTTAAAATGAGTATCAGGTATATAATGTAAAGTTTTCTCCATTTGCTCCCACCCTTTTAACCCCATCGACTCATAAAATGCAGTATTTATTTTATAAGAAACACAATAATCTTTTGTAGCATCAATAATTGCTTTATTAAACTCAAACACTGCGTCTTTACTAGCTTTTAAATGCGTAGGAATTTTTGTAATATCCGTATCTAAACCTATACACAAGTAAGATTTTTTTTGCTGAATTTGTTCTATGAGTGTTTGTTTATTCATACCGTAAAAATAGAAGAAAGTAAGCAACTCAACAATCACAATTCCTAATACACTACCAGTTAAAACTTTTCAATTTAATTGTAAGCTTTTGTTTATCTTGAATTTCTATTCATTCAATTTCTAATTGTACAATATGAAATTTTTTATAGTTACATGTTTCATTTTATGCTTATCAGTACAAGGTTTCAGTCAAAAAACAATTCCATTGTATAATGGTCAAATTCCCAATAATAAAACATGTGGTAAGAATCAAAGTATAGATGGATTGAATAAAATTGATAGTGTGTTAGTTCCTACACTAACAGTGTATTTACCCACTGTAAAAGATTCATTAAAAACTGCGTTAATTATTTGTCCAGGTGGTGGATATGCTAAACTAGCTATGCAACATGAGGGACATCAAGTTGCTGAAGCTTTTATAAAAAAAGGCATCACAGCATTTGTATTAAAGTACAGAAACCCAATTGATAGTGATTGTTTTGAGAATAAAGAAATTGTACCATTACAAGATGCACAAAGAGCATTTCAATTAGTAAAAGAAAGAGCAACAGAATGGGATATTGATACTTCGAAAGTAGGTATCATGGGCTTTTCAGCAGGAGGCCATTTAGCATCAACGGCAGCAACACATTTTAAACGTGTTGAAATTAGTAACCAACAGCAACTGAATTTAAAGCCAAGTTTTGCCATTCTAGCATATCCTGTCATCAGCTTTGCAGATAGCATTACCCATAAAGGTTCAAAGAATAATTTAATTGGTTCAAATGCTAGTAAAGAAAAGGTTTTACAGTACAGTAATGAATTACAAGTTACCTCAGAAACACCTCCTACTTTCTTAATGCATGCAGCAGATGACAGAGCTGTTTCAGTACAAAACAGTCTAGTTTTTTACAAACATTTGTAAATTACGACCGTAAAAAG
>JBMLQZ010000300.1:7875-8096 GCA_049241285.1 Chitinophagaceae bacterium
ATGGTTTTGGATTGAAAAACAAACTAGAGCCAATAGATTGGTTACAAAATGTATATGCTTGGTTAAAAGCAAACAATTTTACCAAAGGAAATATGTATTAAATTAAATGCAAAGCAATATGCCTTTAAATGTATTAGGAACTGAACTTGCTTGTTGTTGTACCAACCCTTTAACGGGTTACTATAGAGATGGATTTTGTAAAACAGATGAATCAATTTTTA
>JBMLQZ010000301.1:0-663 GCA_049241285.1 Chitinophagaceae bacterium
AACTTACTACAGCAACACATACAGAAATGGTAGTTGTAGATAGTAGGAACCATGCAGGTTACTACGAAAATGCTTTTTACAGTGTTCCTTTTCAACAAGTATTATTAAAGCAAATCGAAACTTTAGTACCTGTAATAACCTTAAATAAGTTTACGCATACATTTAAAGTAAAAGCTCCTTTACTTGCTTAAGTAGATACAGTTTGTGTAGTGGGTGGTCATGCGGCTTTAGGCAATTGGTCTTCAGAAAATTGTATTATTCTAGGAAAAAATAATAATAGTGTTTATCACTTTGTGCATTTAGATTTATCTGCTGTTAAAGGGCATGTTGAGTACAAATATGGTGTGTATAATATTGAAGAAAACAAATTTGTACGTTTTGAAGATGGTGCAAACCGTGTATTATTTACCAATTATAATACCGATATTTTATTAGTTGCTAACGATGGTTTTATTAATTTACCAACTACTCATTGGAAGGGAGCAGGTGTGGCAATACCAGTATTTAGTTTAAAATCAAATGAAAGCTTTGGTGTGGGCGAATTTACTGATATGCATTTATTAGTAGATTGGAGTAAAAAAGTAGGCTTAAAATTGGTTCAAATTTTACCAATTAACGATACAATAGCTACTCATACTTGGGTAGATTCTTATCCTTATGCTG
>JBMLQZ010000301.1:673-2063 GCA_049241285.1 Chitinophagaceae bacterium
ATTTCTGCTTTTGCTTTACATCCTATGTATTTAAATGTAAGTCAGATAGCAGGTAGTAAACATCAATCAATTGTACAAGCATATCAACAAGAAAAAGAACGTTTAAATGCTTTGCCAGATGTTGACTACGAAGCAGTATTAAACGTTAAGTTGCCAATTGTAAAAGAGTTATACCAATTACAAAAACAAGAAACTTTTAAGAAAAAAGACTACCAACAATATTTTAACCAAAACAAACATTGGTTAGTTCCTTATGCATGTTTTTGTTATTTAAGAGATATTTATAAAACAGCAGACTTTAGTACATGGCCTACTTGCCAAACGTACAAAGAAGAAGAAATTGCTGCTTTAATTGATGAGTCTGGTGATGTGTACGATCAAGTTGCATTGCATTATTTTATTCAATACCATTTACATGTGCAATTAAAAGCTGCTACAGAATATGCTCATAAAAATGGAGTGGTAGTAAAAGGAGATATTGCTATTGGTATATACAGAAATGGAGCAGATGCTTGGCAACAGCCACATTTATACAATATGCATTTACAAGCAGGAGCACCACCAGATGGCTTTGCTATTAAGGGGCAAAACTGGGGCTTCCCTACCTACAATTGGCAACAAATGAAACAAGATGGCTTTGCCTGGTGGAAGCAACGTTTTGAACAAATGAGCTATTACTTCGATGCTTTTAGAATAGATCATATACTTGGCTTTTTCCGTATTTGGAGTATTCCAATGCATGCAGTAGAAGGTATTATGGGCTATTTTGTTCCTGCATTACCTGTTTATAAAAACGAGTTTAATGAGAAAGGAATTTGGTTCGATTATAATCGCTATACCAAACCATTTATTAACGATACTATTCTTTGGGAAGTTTTTGGTTACGATAACGAATATGTAAAAAACAACTTTTTAAACTACGATGGTTTTAATAACTATACATTAAAACCAGAATTCGATACGCAAAGAAAAGTAGAACAACATTTTGCCCAATTAGAGCAAAGCGATTTTCATCATAAATTAAAATACGGCTTATTCGATTTAATCAGTAACGTTATTTTATTTGTTGCAGAAGATTCAAATCATGAGGCATTTCATTTCCGTTTCAATATGGTTAACACAGCCTCTTATCGTTTCTTAGAAGCAACAACAAAGCAGCAATTAAACGATTTGTATGTAAACTATTTCTTCCGTCGTCAAGATAATTTCTGGAAAAAAGAAGCCATGCAAAAGTTACCAGCATTAAAGCGAGTAACCAATATGTTGGTTTGTGGTGAAGATTTAGGGTTAGTGCCAGATTGTGTTCCAGATGTTATGAAGCAACTGGGTTTATTAAGTTTAGAAATTCAAAGAATGCCAAAAGACAATACCAAAGATTTCTTTCATCCAA
>JBMLQZ010000301.1:2073-7320 GCA_049241285.1 Chitinophagaceae bacterium
GGTTACGCCTAGCACACACGATATGAGTACCATACGTGGTTGGTGGGAAGAAGACAAAAAAAGCATTCAAAAATTCTATAATCACGATTTAGGAATTTGGGGCGAAGCACCTTATTATTGTAGCGATTATGTTAATAAAGCAATTGTAGCTCAACACTTGTATTCACCAGCTATGTGGAGTATTTTTCAGCTACAAGATATCTTAGGAATCAATCAACATATTCGTCGCCAAAATCCTAACGACGAACGCATAAACGTACCTGCAAATCCTAAAAATTATTGGAGATACAGAATGCATTTAACGCTAGAACAATTGTTAGAATCAAATGAATTCAACAACGAGTTTAGCGATATGATAGCAAAAAGTGGTAGAAATTAATTATTGGTAACCAGCAATTAATTCGCTGTTCAACCGCCGTTGCGTCGCACACTTTTACTGCAACAAACAAAGCAACATATTTAATCGAAGTTGATGCAAGTCAACTTCGATTTTTTTTTATCATCAAATTCAGAAGCTGTTTGAGTTAATTGTTTAGAATAGATTATGGATATTTTTTTGAGCGAAACAAGGCAGATTTTTGCAGCCATAGCCTAAACGCCTAAGGCGAAAAATCTAACGAAATTGCAGCCAAATTAAATGCCATAAGAGATATCAAATAATTAACTCAAATAGCTTCTCAATACAACAAAAATTTAATTTCATTCAACCATTCCATCTATCAATTATTTTCGTTGCATGAAATTATTCTACACCAAAAAAGAACTTCCGTTTCAATATCCATTCACCATATCAAATGGAAGAACCAAAACACATCAACCAACATTAATTGCAGCCTTACAACTGGGTAATTTTATTGGTTTTGGCGAAGCTCCAGCAATTACTTATTACAACATTACAGTAGAAGAAATGATTGCAGATATTGAGCAAAAAAAGCCATTTATTGAAAAATTTGCTTTAACAGACCCAGCACGTTATTGGCATTATTTGCATCATTTGTTTCCAAAAAATCCTTTTTTAGTTTGTGCATTAGACATGGCTTGTTGGGATTTGTTTGGTAAAATGAAAGGGCAACTGTTGTATCAATTATGGAATACAAAATGGGAAAACGTACCAGTTACAGATTACACTATTGGTATAGATTCTATTGAAGTAATGGTAGAAAAAATGAAAGCCAAGCCTTGGCCTATTTATAAAATAAAATTAGGTACACCAAACGATATTGCCATTGTAGAAGCTTTAAGAAAACACACCGATGCACATTTTAGAATAGATGCCAATGCAGGATGGACTTTGGAGGAAGCATTAGTAAAAATTCCTGTACTCAAAAATTTGGGCGTAGAATACATAGAGCAGCCTCTGGCAAAAGACAATTGGGATGAAATGAAAATATTGTTTCAACAATCGCCGTTACCCATTTTTGCCGATGAAAGTTGTGTGTTTGAACAAGACGTTGAAAAATGTTACCAGCATTTTCATGGCATCAATATTAAACTTACAAAATGTAGTGGCATTACACCTGCACTTAGAATGATTGAAAAAGCAAGAAGCTTGAACATGCAAATTATGATGGGCAGCATGAATGAATGTACCATTGGCTCTGCGGCAATTGCTCAGTTTTTACCACAAATAGATTTTGTTGATATGGATGGGCCTTTATTACAAACCGAAGATGCAGCTACTGGAATTGATTATGATTTTGGTAAAATAACTATTCAAGGAAGTGTAGGCTTAGGAATTCAAATTCAAAATATACAAACCTTGTTTTTATAATTGGCACGATTTAAGCAACTAGCATAAAAAAAGTATGAAAAAACTAGTTGTCTTAATAATTGGAATTATTTCAGTATTTCAAGTTACCCAAGTAAAGTCACAAATAAGTGTACAATTAAATATTGGTTTACAACCAGATTGGGGTCCTGTAGGTTACGACCATGTTGATTATTATTATTTACCAGACATTGAAGCGTATTACTATGTACCCAAAAGGCAATATGTATACTTAAATGGAAGTAGTTGGGTTTTTGCTACCAATTTACCATCAAGATATCAAGGATATAATGTTTATAATGGTTACAAAGTAGTTATCAATCAACCCAAACCATATTTACAGTTTTACAATCATAAAGTAAAATATGCAAAGTATAAAGGCAATAGTGGTAAACAAGGGATAATTAAAAATAGTAACAACCCCAAATATTATGTTGTAAAAGGCCATCCAAAATATGGTAAACAAATAGAACATAAAACCTACAAATCAGAGAAGCATCATGATAATCATGACAATCATGATGGAAATAATGGTAAAGATCATGGAAAAGGAAAAGGGAAAGGCAAAGGATAATTGTAGTTCGGCTGCAATAACAATAAATAATCTTTTTGGGTTGTTGTAAAATAGGGGTAAAACAAGCAATTTTGTGGCTGATTTTTTTATCATGACAAAAGAGCGAACAGAAAAGTTACTGAAAGTATTACAACAGCGACAAACCAATTTAACTGTTGTGTTAGAGGATGTGCAAGACCCA
The DNA here is from genome assembly GCA_049241285.1 of Chitinophagaceae bacterium. GTDB lineage: Bacteria > Bacteroidota > Bacteroidia > Chitinophagales > Chitinophagaceae > Parasediminibacterium. Next base: position 4,597 of record JBMLQZ010000301.1, read on the forward strand.
AGAAATATCACTGCAGTAATGCGTTCTTGTGAGTCTGTTGGTATTCAAGATATTCATATCATCACTACAAAAACACCTCGATTTGAAAAATTTGGATATAAAAGTGGTAGCAGTGCAGGCAAATGGCTAACCATACATCAATACACTTCAGTTGATGCTTGTTTTTCTATTTTAAGAAATCAATACAATACAATTTTAACCACACATCTTTCTTCAGATGCTGTAGATGTATATTCTATAGATTTTACCAACAGTGTTGCTTTGGTTTTTGGAAACGAACATAGTGGTGTTAGCGATGAAGCAAGAAATTTAGCCGATGGAAATTTTATTATTCCACAAATGGGTGTTATTCAAAGTTTAAATATTTCGGTAGCTTGTGCTGTAAGTATTTACGAAGCATTTCGTCAAAAGCGAATAGCAGGTCATTATCAACAATCAACTATGCCTATTGAACAAATGAATATGCTTAAAGAACAATGGGGTTTTTCAATAGAAAAATAACTATCACTATTAATACAAAATGTGCATGAAAAAAGTAATTTTTATATTGGTTTGTACTGTTCTATACAGTTTGCAAGCACAATCACAAACCATTAAAAAAGTAAAAATTACCGATGTTATTAAAATGGCAGATACTGCAACAACGCCATTAATCATCAATTTTTGGGCTAGTTGGTGTAAACCATGTGTGCAAGAATTGCCTTGGTTTGAAAAAACAGTAGCTGAGTATCAATCAAAAGGTGTAAAGCTAGTTTTAGTGAGTTTAGATTTTGCTGAAGATTATCCAAAAGGTATTGCTGAATTTGCTAAAAAGAAAGGATACACGTCACAAATAGTTTGGCTAAACGAAACCGATGCAAATATGTTTTGTCCTAAAATTGATAAAACATGGGAAGGCACCATTCCTGTAACATTAATGGTAAATAATGCAAAAAAATATAGAGCATTTTATAACCAACAATTGCCAGAAGGTCAATTGAAAATGGCTATTAAAGCCTTAGTTGATTAATATAAGGTTATTGAATTGAAAAGCCTTCTTGTTGTATGCAAGAAGGCTTTTTTGTTATTTTGGGTTCTTAATTAATGTAATGTCTCTAGTGCTTTTGCTATAATAGCCACACTCTCAATAACTTGATCTTTTGTAATGGTTAAAGGAGGTGCAAATCTAATTTTATCTCCATGAGTAGGCTTTGCTAATAATCCTAATTCTTTTAGTGCTAAACATAAATCCCAAGCAGCTTCAGCGTTACTATGTTTAATTACAATAGCGTTTAATAAACCTTTACCCCTGATGGTTTCAATAAATGGAGATTGTATTTTACCAAGTTCTTCTCTTAAAATAATACCCATATTGGTTGCATTCTCAGCCATTTGCTCATCTTTTAACACTTGCAGCGATGCCATAGCAACAGCACAAGCTAAAGGGTTGCCTCCATAAGTGCTTCCATGTTCACCTGGTTTAATATTCAACATTACCTCATCATTAGCTAAAATAGCTGCTACAGGCATAGTTCCACCACTTAAGGCTTTACCCAAAATCAAAATATCGGGCTTAACATTTTCATGATCACATGCTAAAAGTTTTCCTGTTCTACACAATCCTGTTTGAATTTCATCGGCAATAAATAAAACATTGTATTCAGTACATAACGCTCTCACTTTTTGCAAATATCCTTCATCAGGTATCACAACACCTGCTTCTCCCTGAATAGGTTCTACCATAAAAGCAGCTACATTTTTATCTTGAAATGCCATTTCTAATGCTGCAATATTGTTGTAAGGTACCAATTCAAAGCCAGGCATATAAGGACCAAAACCTTTGTAGCTACTAGGGTCTGTAGAAGATGAAATTGCTGCCAATGTTCTTCCCCAAAAATTTCCTTCTGCAAATACAATTTTGGCTTTATTTTCTTCAATTCCTTTTTTGTCATAAGCCCAACGTCTTGCTAATTTAATGGCTGTTTCACCACCTTCAACACCCGTGTTCATTGGTAACACTTTATCATACCCAAAATAAGCTGTGATGTATTTGGAATATTCACCTAACAGATTATTATGAAATGCTCTAGATGTAAGTGTTAGCTTTTGTGCTTGTTGTATTAATGCTTGAATAATTGTAGGATGACAATGACCTTGATTAACAGCAGAATATCCACTTAAAAAATCGAAATATCTTTTCCCATCTACATCGTATAAAAAAACACCCTCTCCTTTTTCTAAAACTACCGGTAAAGGATGGTAATTATGAGCACCAAATTGATCTTCTAACTGCAAAAAATAAGAGCTACGCTCTGTAAGAGTATGCGTAAACATAAATGTATTGTTGTAAAAAAATGAAGGAATAATGATAACAGTATATTACAAGTGTATACTTGTAATAAAAAAATGATTAACAACAAGGATGATCTAGAAAATCTAAATTTTGTTGTAAAAAACGCATATTTACTTTTTGAGAATTGCAATAATACAGATAAAATCAGTACCATTTAACTATTTGAGTAGACTAATTGAATATGAAATAAAAAACTAACCACTTAATCAATAAAAAAGCTCAAATTTGCAGACTCAATTATGGGGCTGTATTGGTTTTGACAGCAAAGTTCTTTGTAGGTATAAGCATGCAGTGCGTTGGATAATTAGCACTTAAATCTGAATATTCAAACATTAACTGGCAATACTCAGTATGCCATGGCTGCCTAATCAGTGATTAGTTAGTCATTCGGG
>JBMLQZ010000302.1:0-4966 GCA_049241285.1 Chitinophagaceae bacterium
GTACATGTTTTTGATCGCCCCAACTATAATGACCTAAAGTAAATGCCTTTTCATGAGGAGGATGAATTGATACTTTGGTTGCGGTTTTTACCAATTTATTACCAATGTACATAGGAATGTCAATAGGTTTTTTCTTTAAATCGGCAATTGCTTTTTTTAAAGCCGCTCTTTCAGGGCTGTTGGGTGCATATTGCAGAACAGGCTCGTTCACTGGTGTAGGATATGAAAAAGTTCCAAACAACATAAAATATATTTTGGGGCGAAAGGTACAACTATTGACATAAGATTGTACCGTAGCCACCTTTCAAAAGCAAATAATTGTTATTATTGCAACCATGTATTTTATTCGTTTTGTATTCATAATTGGCTCATTTATTATTCGTTTATTGAAGAATAAATACACTGCTACCAAGCATGCTCAAAGTTTAATTGCAGCAATATCTAAAGAAAATGAAGGTAAGCTAGATGATTTTACATACAATAAAATAGTAAGCAGCCATAATTTATACATTACTATCATGTTCGATGCTTTTGTAAGATTAAGAGGTAGAAATACTTCTTTAAAAGAAAAAACCAGAAGCATTCATTATTTTATTTGTAGTAGTTTATTCGATAATTTTTGGGACAACAAATCACATACTTTAGAAGAGTTATCACAAATGAGTTTCAATACCCAACATTATCAACCTAAAAATTTTGATGATACTGTATTTGTACAATCGCATCTTTTTTTGTTAGACGAGGTGAATGATAAAGCGGGCTATGTTGATGTATCTCACAAAGTATTTAATGCACAAGCAGCATCATTACAACAATTCAACCCAAATATTACCAACGAACAAATTCAAGCAATCACTTTTGCAAAAGGTGGCAATAGTGTTTTATTATGTAAATATTATCTTGATATACAATCATCTCAAGAAGAATCTGAATGTTGGTTTTTAATAGGAACACTTATACAACTTGGCAACGATTTATTCGATATTTATAAAGATTCTCAACAACAAATTCAAACATTGGGTACTCGTTGCACCAATGCCTATGAATTAGAAAAAATATACCTACAACAAGTTCGTAAAATACAAGCATTAATAAAAAAAATGCCTTTCCCAACTTTTAGAAAAACAGAGTTCTCCGTTTCTTTAGCTGCAACATATACTTTAGGAATGGTAGCCTTACATCAATTAAAGCAAACACAAGGCAAAAACAATCAATTACCCAATTTGCAAACTGTTGAAAGAAAAGCATTAATTGTTGATATGCAAAAGGTGCGTAATTTATTACGATGGCTTACATTTATTTACAAAGAAGCAAAACTATAATCTATGGGAATAGTATTATTTGATACTGAAAAACGTAGTTGGTTATATCCATTTACTCTTACAAGAGCCGTAGCAGATTTAAAAGTGGGTATGTTAAGTTTTAAAGAAAGATGGAATATTATTTCGAAGAAAAAGGCATTTGTATACACAGAAAAATATCTTAGAAAAAGCTATAAATCAATTCCTAAGGAACCACATTTATGGATAAATGCAGCGGTATTTGCAACAGAACAGCTATGGGAACAAATAGAAAACCTTCCTTTACACCAAGGAATAAAAGATGAAAATGGATTAATTGCTTGCTATACACAAGTTGATAATACTGAAATAAGTGAGTCAAATATTGTAGCAACTCTTTCAAAAGTAAAAACCATTTCAACAGTAGATAGATTACAGTTTTCGCATGAAATGATTGGTCTAAATGCAACCTATGCTGTATCAGATTTTAAATTAGTTACACAAAAAAAATCATCTCAACCAATTGATAGCACTAATCAAATTCCGCAACAAGCAAATATTTTTATTGAAGAAGGTGCATCGGTAAATTTTTCTTTTTTAAATGCCACAACTGGTCCTATATATATTGCAAAAAATGCAGTAGTTCAAGAAGGCACATTTTTAAGAGGACCATTGTATTTAGGTGAAAATAGTTTGGTAAAAATGGGTGCTAAAATTTATGGTGCTTACATTGGAGAAAATTGTGTTGTTGGTGGTGAAATAAAGAACATTATAATGTTTGGAAACAGTAACAAAGCACATGATGGTTACTTAGGAGATAGTGTAATTGGTGAATGGTGCAACTTTGGTGCTGGCACAAGCAACAGCAACGTTAAAAATACAGGCAGTATTGTACAAATTTGGAATGAAGGTTTGCATAAAATGGTTAATGCTTCTCAAAAATGCGGTGTACTAATGGGTGACTATACAAGAACCGCTATTAATTCTAGCATCAATACAGGTAGTTATATAGGTGTATGTTGTAACGTATTTGGACAAGGTTTACTAGATAAAAAAATAAACAATTTTGCTTGGGGCAATCACGAAATGTATGAATTAGAAAAAGCTATTCATGATATAAAAAATTGGAAAGCAATGAAAAAGCAAACACTTAGCAATGTTGAAGAATCTATTATTAGGTATTTATTTCCTTTTAAAAATGTATAATAGCAATATGCACTATTATTGATGTAATAACAGATTTTCAATAACAAGTGCATAATTGTATGCAGCACAGTAATAATAAAATTTTCCAACACCCATTTTACCAATCATTTCTTTGTATGGATTAGCAGCCATGCTAGCCATATTGGCTATAAAAAAAGAAAAATTATTCGATGGAATTTCAACATCATTTTTAATAACTATTAGTGTACTGGCACTTTTTTTCCAACGAATTAATGCTGTGCTAAGTAATGTTTTTTCAATAATATTATCACTTTTCTGAAACAACAATATTGCTTCTTCAATTAGTTGAGGCTTTAGTTGTTCTAATGCTTGAATGGGTTTTACTTCCATCAATCTACTAATATGATACAATATAATACTGGTTTTTGCATAATGTGGCGAAACATATTGAGGATGGGTAACATGTTGTTTTTTCTGTACAATTTGGGTAATTAATTGTAAACAAGCAGAATCTGCTTTTGTCCATTGTAAATTATTTTTTTGCACAAACAACAAAACGTTGCTTAAGACACTAATATCAAAATCAATTGGAAATTTTACACCAAACCATGTAGAATAAGCAGGTATATTTTTGTATTCATCAAATGTATTTTGAATATTTTTTTTACTACCGTTGGTAAACTCTTGCATAATTGAGTGTACAATTGCTGCTGAAGAACTATCTGTTTGTAATGCTAATAACATCATTACAGTATCGTCAAAATCATCTGGCAAAGCGTTTACTTTATCAAATAAATTAATCCATCCACTGTTAGGAAAAACTACAGTAGGATTGGTTCTCCAAAAGCAATAGGTATTTCTTCCTTTCGCATTTTTATAAAAATGAGCAGCTCGTTTTACCCTTTCAGTAATTGAATCAACTAATAGCTTTTGTTCATCATTCAATGCATGCTTATATGATTGTAATGTATACACCACTAATGCACTAAAGAAAATATTATCATCGGCTTTAACCTCTACATTATTTAAAGCATATTGTCTAAACGATGGAATAATACCCATTGGAAATTTATTGCCTGCAGTTGCTTGAATTGAAGCAATTTTTTGTAAATAATTCGTTATCAAACTGTCTTTTACAGATTGTTGTGCCAACAAAAACATTGGCAAAAAATAAAACAATATAATACAGAGTAACCGTTTCATAAAACGAATATAACAATGTGTGGTATGAAATAATCAATACAATAATTATCATTAATAAATTAAAAACGCTTCTTTCAAATTCTTAATTCAATCTTTTTTTATCATTCATAAACCCTACTTTTTATGTACATATTTTGCATTTTAAAATAATGATAAATACAATTAAATACATTATAAACTAACAATCACAAGTGAAAAAAGAATAATTCTATTGCAACAAATGATAATTGTAATATTTTCACCCTTTAAAAGTATTTATTAAAAAACAAATTTATATGCGTACACAAATTGCAGCAGCCAATTGGAAAATGAACTGCACCGTTGAACAAGCCAATAACTTATTAGATGCTATTTTACAAGCTAACTTACTTGTTGATGCTAATAGAATAGCCGTATTTGCCGTTCCTGCTCCGTATTTAATGCTTGCAAAAGAAAAACTAGCAAACAATCCTTATTTATTTGTAGCTGCTCAAAATTGCTATAATAAAAAATCTGGTGCATATACAGGAGAAATTTCTGTTGAAATGTTACAATCAATGGGCATTCAATATGTAGTTTTAGGTCATTCTGAACGTAGAGAATATTTTGGAGAAAGCAATCAATTTTTAGCAGAAAAAGTTGATATAGCTTTGGCTTATAACATTACACCTATTTTTTGCTGTGGAGAGCCTCTAGCAATTAGAGAAGCCAATACTCAAAACGAATTTGTTGCTAAGCAGTTAGAAGAAAGTTTATTTCATTTATCGGCAGAAGCTATTCAAAAAGTAGTCATTGCTTATGAACCTATTTGGGCAATTGGAACTGGCAAAACTGCTACAAGTGCTCAAGCACAAGAGATTCAAGCATTTATTCGCCAACAAATTGAACAAAAATATAGCACAGAAGTTGCCAATGCTATTTCTATTTTATATGGAGGAAGTGTTAAAGCCAACAATGCTGTTGAGTTATTTGCACAACCAGATGTTGATGGTGGTTTAGTAGGTGGTGCTTCGTTAATTGCAGATGAGTTTATTCAAATTATTAATGCTTAAATCTTTTTCAAAAAATAAAAAAAGGATTGTTGAAACAAATCAACAATCCTTTTTTTGTGGAGCTGAGCGGAATCGAACCGCTGTCCAAACAAATTCGCCATAAGCCTTCTACATGCTTAGTTTGTTATTAATTGTAGAGAAATAACCGGAATCAAACAAACCAATTATTTCCTTAGCTGGATATTCTTAAGCAACAGTCACAGCCTCCTGTTGCAGCATTCTGTGTTTGGTTTGAGTCGGCGGCGGAACTTGGTAACAGATCAACCTGTTCGGCGGCCCGAATGA
>JBMLQZ010000303.1:0-3578 GCA_049241285.1 Chitinophagaceae bacterium
AACTGAATTGTTTGAAATTGATTTGTCTAATTATGTTGTAGCTGCAGTTTTAGATCCTAGAATTATCACTTTTGATAATAATTGGGGTGGCGTATTTAATTATAAAGAATTAGGATTGCCAGGAAATACAAGTTATTTTAATACAGGATTGTTATTAATGAATTTAACGAAATGGAGAGAACAATCTGTTACTGAAAAAATTATTCGTTGTATAGATGAGCATAAAAAATTTGCAAATTATCCCGATCAATATGGATTAAATGTGGTACTTGCTAATCAGTGGTTACCACTTGACACAAGATGGAATCATTTTTCTACTATTGATCCAACAGAACCCCCGTTTCTTATTCATTTTGTAGAAAGAAAACCTATCTATCAATCATACAACTACAATGCTTCATTCAAGCAAACTTTTTACAGTTATTTACAACAAACTGAGTGGAGAAATTTTACACCAATAGGTGAATCATCTCGTTATATAAAAAAATTGAAAAACGTTGCCGATAAAATTTTTCAAATGTTGCATTTAAAGTAGCCCTATTTATTTCACATGATTGCTGAATAAGCATCTATTAATTTTTGATACTTTTGTCAGCTATGGGACATAAAAAATTAGTTCGTTTCGAGGCAATAAAATCATTTAAAAATGTGCTAGAATACCCAGAAAACATGCAGGGTAATTGGCATTCATTCTTTCAAAACAATCATCCCATTACACTTGAATTGGCATGTGGCAAAGGAGAATATACCATTGGTTTAGCAAAATTGCACAACAATATTAACACAATAGGTGTTGATATAAAAGGAAACAGAATTTGGAGAGGAGCAAAAACTGCTTTAGATGAACAATTGTTGAATGTTGCTTTTTTACGAACAGAAATAGATAAGATTACACATTATTTTAGTAAAGCTGAAATAGCTGAAATTTGGATTACATTTCCAGATCCTCAGTTAAGTTTATCAAAAGCAAAAAAGCGATTAACGCATCCAAAGTTTTTACGGTTGTATCAACAAATTTTACAGCCAGACGGTATTGTTCATTTAAAAACAGATAGTCCTGATTTGTATCAATTTACCAAGTTAGTGATTAACCTATTTGATTTACAATTAGTAACAGATTTTGATGATGCCTATGCTCAACCAACTGTTTCTGATGAACTAAGTATTAAAACCTATTACGAAAGTTTAGACATTGCAAAAAGTAAGCGAGTACATTATCTATCTTTCAAAGTAAATCAAGAATTACCGCTTGAGAAAGATGCTATTTTAAAACAGATGTTATATGAGCAAACCCCTAGTTGAACATGTAGATTTTTATTACGATGAAGGTGGTTATATGGTATTAACGGCTCATTATCATTTACAAAAAGGTCATTGTTGTGGGTATGGCTGTAGACATTGCCCTTATGAATATGAGTGTGTGCCTGAACCCAAAAAATCTGAATTGTTGCAACAAAAAATTGAAAACAGCAGCTTAGAATCATCTGATTATGCCCACCAAAAAAATAGCTAAACAGCTCACATTACGTAAAGTATTGCCTAGTGGCAAAAACGACATTTCTTTTTTTGAACAAGTATATCAAGTTGTAAGATTAATTCCTGTTGGTAGAGTAACTACTTATGGTGCCATAGCCGCTTTTTTAGGTACAAAAGGTAGTGCAAGAATGGTAGGTTGGGCAATGAATGCATCTTTCAATATTTATCCAAATGTACCTGCTCAAAGGGTAGTAAATAGAAACGGTATGCTAAGTGGTAAAGCACATTTTGCAACACTAACACTTATGCAAGAATTATTAGAAAAAGAAGGGATTTTTATTGAGAAAGATGCTGTACAACAGTTTTCAAAAGTTTTTTGGGATCCTTCTGTAGAATTATAATTATTTCCCTTTTAAAATATTAACTATATTCAGTTTTAGTAGATGTAATACACCATTTCTACTCACAACAACATTGATTGTTGAACCAGCACTTTGTAGTGTATTTTTAAAAGACTGAATGTTTTTTGAAAAATTAGTTGCCACACCAATAATAATATCGCCAGAAAGAAAGCCAGCTTTTTCTGCAGGTGAATTGGCAATTACATCTATAACAGTAATTTCATTTTCTATTTGATAAATTCCCAAACCAGTGTAAGCGTAATCAAAAGCTTCAGCGTAATGAGAATTAGGTGTTAAGTGTATTAGTTTTTCAGGGTAATTAATTACCACATTAAACCTACGTAACAAATCGTTGCCAATAATACCTCCTAATAATGGATAAGAAGTGAGATTGTATTCATCATCAAAAATAGAAATGGGTATATTTCTAAATTTAAATGGACCTAATTTAAAATGTTTAATTACGGTTACTGTCATTTTTTTCTTGCCACCTAAACCCTCTGCTTGAGAAACATAACGCTTTCTCTTTTTACCAATAAATAAACTATCGTTTACAATATCTTCTGATAATATTAAGTTTAAACCAGCACCTGTATCTAAAATAAACCTGCTAAAAATATTTCTTTCATCACCAATTATAGCTTCTTCAACTGGTAAAGGCGTAAAGTTGGGATGCATTACATAACCACCTCTTGAGTATTTAAAATTTCCAGGTGTGTATACTTCAATTTTTTGAATGTCGTAATTTATTCTAACAATAAATCTTTTTAAAAAACTATATCCAATAATACCATCTATTTTAATACCATAAACACTTGTGAGTATATCATAATCGTTGATATGAAAATCAAGACTATCAACAGATAAACCGGGCAAATGAAGTGTATGATTGTAGGTAAAATCTACCTTACGCATACTGGCAATGCCTCTTATGGTTTTATTACTTTTTTCTCTTTTAAAAGCAAGTTTTTCAACAGTAGCAGAATCAAAAGAAATTCCTCCACTACCTGTATCAAAAATAAAATTCAGGGTATCTTTCTTATTATCAATTAATGCATTTAAAATAATAATTCCACCAGTAAGTTGGGTAAATGAAAATTGAGTAAGTAATACAGATTTTGGTTGACCGAATTGTTCTTGTGCAACTAAACTTACCGATGTTAATAATAATAATACAATCATTAACCATTTAATTCCATATCGTAAACAAGCAAGCATAAGCAATTTGTGGTATACCAATATACAATTAATTCTTGTATTAATTATTCAAGCCCATTATTGTTTAATGCATTAAACAATTTTAGCCCTAAAGCATCGCCATTAGTAGCATTATTGCTTAATACAACAACTACTATATTTTTTGTTTTATTTATGGCAATTAAACTTCTACAACCATAAGTTCCTCCACTATGATGTATGATATTATTATTGGGTTGTTGTAAATATATCCAACCAAGTGCAACCTTTTCTGAAGCATTTGTAAATGTTGGATTATGACTTAATTGAATAGCTTTAGCCAAAGAATTATTGTTACTTGAAAGCTGTGATTTGCCATACATTAACAAATCGTATGTATTAGATTTTATAGCTCCACAGGCTGCTAAGCTTTTAAATTTCCATGTAGGAACTGCTTCACCTTTTTCATTGTATCCTTGAGTAAGTAACTGTTTTTCATTATCAGTTAATGAAATAACTGTTTGC
>JBMLQZ010000304.1:0-4991 GCA_049241285.1 Chitinophagaceae bacterium
CTTCTATCTTAGAAGCTGCTCGTAAAATTGGTGGCGATGTTGCACCTCCTGCAATGTGCTTTTACAGCAAATTAAAAGGTAGTGGTGGTAAGTGTCGTACTTGTTTGGTTGAAGTAAGTAAAGGTTCTGAAAAAGATCCTCGTCCAATGCCAAAACTTGTTGCAAGTTGTAGAACAACAGTAATGGATGGCATGGAAGTCAAAAATATTACTTCTCCGAAAGTTATTGATGCAAGAGCAGGTGTTGTAGAGTTTTTATTGCTTAATCATCCATTAGACTGCCCTATTTGTGATCAAGCAGGTGAATGTCATTTGCAAGATTTAAGTTACGAACATGGTAAAGAAGGCACACGTTACGAATTTCAACGTCGTACTTTCAAAAAGCATGATTTAGGTCCATATATTCAATTACACATGACACGTTGTATTATGTGTTTTCGTTGTGTATATACTGCTGATCAATTAACGGCAAAAAGAGAACATGGTGTTTTAGACAGAGGTGATCATGCAGAAATTGCAACGTTTATTGAAAAGAGTTTAGAAAATGATTTTATTGGTAACGTAATTGATGTTTGTCCAGTTGGAGCATTAACCGATAAAACATTTAGATTTAAAAATAGGGTTTGGTTTTTAAAACCTATGAATGCCCATAGAGATTGCCCTACTTGTAGCGGAAAAGTTACATTGTGGAATAGAGGCGATGAAGTGTATAGAGTAACTGCACGCAAAGATGAATGGGGAGAAGTAGAAGATTGGATTTGTAATACATGCAGATTCGAAAAGAAAAAAACAAGAGATTGGGTTATTGAAGGACCAAGAGAAATTAGCCGACAATCGGTTATTTCTCAAGGTCATTATGCAGGGAATATTGGTACTGTAAAACCAACAGAAACTTTTGTTGCAGTAAATGATGGAAGAACACCTCAATTATTAATGGACATTCATTCGGTGAGTGAAGTAAATAAACCAGAAATTCAATTGAGTGCTATTAACGGGCCTTCTCATTCTACTGATTTTAATGTTTAAATGAATTAATTGTAATAATACCAACATGACACTACTAGCTTTTGACTGGATTTTGTTGATAGAAAAATTGGTACTAATAGCTATCATTATTTTTGCAAGTTTAGGAATTGCTTTATATACCACATTTGCTGAGCGTAAAGTGGCTGCTATTTTACAAGATCGTCCTGGACCAAATAGAGCTGGTCCTTGGGGTTTGTTTCAACCATTTGCTGATGGTTTAAAACTAATTACCAAAGAAGAAATTATTCCTAATTCGGCAAATAAAGCCTTGTTTATTTTAGGTCCTGGCTTGGCAATGACGGCTGCATTAATGACTTGTGCTGTTGTACCTTGGGGTAATGAAGTAAAGATGTTTGGAAGAAATATTGCCTTACAAATTGCTGATATTAATATTGGTATTTTATATGTTTTTGGTGTTGTAAGTATGGGTGTTTACGGAATTATGATTGGTGGTTGGGCAAGCAATAACAAGTTCTCATTAATGGCTGCATTACGTGGAGCAAGCCAAGCAATTAGTTACGAATTGGCAATGGGTTTATCATTGATTGCATTGTTAATGATTACAGGGTCGTTAAGTTTAAATACGATAGTTACTCAACAAATGAGTGATGGTCATTATTGGAATATTGTGTATCAACCTCTTGGGTTTTTAATTTTCTTTATTTGTGCTTTAGCAGAATGTAATCGTACTCCTTTTGATTTGCCAGAGGCTGAAAATGAATTAAACTTTGGTTACCATCAGGAATATTCTTCTATGAAATTGGGTTTTTATTTGTTTTCTGAATACATCAATATGTTTATTAGTAGTGCTATTATGGCTACCATGTTTTTTGGTGGTTATGATATTCCATTTTTTGATGAAAGTACTATTGATGTAAACTTAGCCGCTATTTTGGGTGTGGTTGCCTTATTAACCAAAGTAGTGATTTTTATTTTTGTATTTATGTGGATTAGATGGACGATTCCTAGATTTAGATATGATCAATTGATGAATTTGGGATGGAAAAAAATGATTCCTTTGGCTTTATTAAATATGTTGCTTACAGGTGCTTTAAGCCTGTGGTTACAAAAGTAAATTTTAAAAAGTAGCATTGTTGTTGCCCAATGATAAAGGCGTACAAGAGTGCGACGCAACAAAAGCTACCTAGTAGCACTGTTGCTGGTTAACAAAAAAAATATCAAAATTGGTACTATTAATAAACTTGGTATCAATAGGGAATAAAAATATTTTTGCGAAACTTAAACTAAAGCTTTTAAGCTAAAAGTTAAACGAATAAACAAATGCAAGCATTAACAGCAAGAGCAAAAAAGGTAGAGCGTAAACCAATGAGTTTTTTGGAGAGCATTTACTTGTGGAATATTTTTAAAGGAATGCTTATAACGTTTAGTCATATTTTTAAGAAACAACCTACTATTCGTTATCCAGAACAAAAGAGAGAATTTAGTCCTGTATTTAGAGGGTTACATGTTTTAAACAGAGATGAGCAAGGCAGAGAAAACTGTACTGCTTGTGGATTGTGTGCAGTTGCTTGTCCGGCTGAAGCTATTACAATGGAAGCAGCTGAGCGTTTAGTAGGTGAAGAGCATTTGTATAAAGAAGAAAAATACGCAGCTAAATATGAGATTAACATGCTTCGTTGTATTTTCTGTGGTTTGTGTGAAGAGGCTTGCCCTAAAGATGCTATTTATTTAAGTGAAACTTTTGCACCAGCAAATTATGCACGTAAAGGATTTATTTATGGTAAGGAAGATTTATTAATTCCAAATCCGGTAACACAACCAGCTGAATATGCAGCTGCTAAAGGAGCAAAGAATTAAAGAATTATACATTTAGAATGAAGCATTATGAATTGAGTCATTTTTAATTCATAACTAATAACTAATTGAAATGGGAATTGTACAAATATTATTCTGGTTTTTAACTGCCTTAGCATTAGTAAGTGCTTTAATGGTAGTATTAAGTAAAAACCCTGTATTTAGTGTATTGTGGTTAATTGCAGTATTTTTTGCAATATCTGGTCATTACATTTTATTAAATGCTCAGTTTTTAGCCATTGTAAATATGATTGTGTATGCAGGTGCAATAATGGTGTTGTTTCTGTTTGTAATTATGTTGATGAATTTGAATAAAGAAACCGAACCTCAAAAGAATTTGTGGATGCGAATTTTTGGAGCAACTGGAGGAATTTGTTTATTAGGAATGTTTGTATCACTTATTCGTCAGGCAGGTGAAATGAAAGGTAAAACGGCATTATTAAAAACAGGTGATATTGGTTTAATAGGAAATTTAGGAAAAGAGTTGTTTAGCAATTTTGTTGTTCCTTTTGAAATTAGTAGTGTTTTGTTTTTAAGTGCTATGGTAGGTGCTGTGGTAATTGGTAAGAAATAGTTTACAATTGAAATTTTAAAATTAAAAATTAGTCAATGCCTATTCAATATTATTTATACTTAGCCCTAACCTTATTTAGTATAGGTGTTATTGGTGTGCTTACTCGTAGAAATGCTATTATCATTTTTATGTGTATAGAGTTAATGTTAAATGCTACCAATCTATTATTAGTTGCATTTTCAAAAATGCATCATGGAATGGCCTTTTTAGCTGATAAATCAACAACAGTAGGTATTGATGGACAGTTATTTGTATTTTTTATTATGGTTGTGGCAGCAGCAGAGGTAAGTGTAGGATTGGCAATCATTGTAATGATGTATAGAAACACACATTCAGTAGACGTTAATTTCTTAAATAGACTAAAAAATTAACCATCTTCATGGTGTGATTTTGACAAGAAGATGTAAAAAAATATTTATTCATAAACATAAAATATTGTCTCTTTTAGAGATGTAAGGCATGAACAACTTACTATTTTTAGTTCCACTTTTTCCGCTCATAGGTTTTTTAGTAAACGGATTGGGTAGAAAATCGCTTTCTAAACAGCTTATTGCAGTAATTGGCAGTGGTAGCATATTAGCATCGTTTATTGTAAGTATTTTATTGTTTTTACAAGTAAAATCAAGTGGTGCAATTATAACAGAGTATTTTACATTTATCAATGTTGCCTCTTTCAAAATTCCATTTGCTTTTCAAGTAGATCAGTTGTCTTCTTTATTCCTACTCATTATTACAGGCATTGGTTTTCTAATTCATGTGTATTCTTCTGCTTATATGAAAGAAGAAGAGGAACAACATTATGGAAGATATTTTGCTTACCTGAATTTATTTGTGTTTTCGATGCTATTATTAGTAATGGGAGCAAACTACGTAATTATGTTTATTGGTTGGGAAGGCGTAGGTTTATGTTCTTATTTATTAATTGGATATTGGTTTAAAAATAATGCTTACAATTATGCAGCAAAAAAAGCATTCATCATGAATCGTATTGGCGATTTAGGATTTTTGTTAGCAGTGTTTTATTTAATTCAAAAATTAGGAACAGCCACTTATGTTGATGTGTTTGCCAATGTTT
Source organism: Chitinophagaceae bacterium (assembly GCA_049241285.1). Lineage (GTDB taxonomy): Bacteria > Bacteroidota > Bacteroidia > Chitinophagales > Chitinophagaceae > Parasediminibacterium. Next base: position 4,490 of record JBMLQZ010000304.1, read on the forward strand.
CTAAACTCACACACCAAGATATTGTTATAATTACATCGTTGCTATTTGTAGGGGCAATGGGTAAAAGTGCTCAATTACCTTTATATACTTGGTTACCCGATGCAATGGCTGGTCCAACACCAGTATCAGCATTAATTCATGCGGCAACAATGGTAACTGCTGGTATTTATATGATTGCTCGTAGCAATATTCTTTATACCATGGCACCAGAAACACAAGGTTTTATTGCCATTGTTGGGTTAGCAACGGCATTGTTTGCAGCTACTATTGCTTTAAAGCAAAATGATATTAAAAAGGTTTTGGCATATTCTACAGTAAGTCAATTAGGTTATATGTTTTTAGGCTTAGGAGTAGGTGCATACACAGGTGCTGTTTTTCATGTTATGACACATGCTTTCTTTAAGGCCTTATTGTTTTTAGGAGCTGGATCTGTTATTCATGCAATGCATCATGAACAAGACATTCGTAAAATGGGTGGACTGAAAAAATACATGCCAATTAC
>JBMLQZ010000305.1:0-4649 GCA_049241285.1 Chitinophagaceae bacterium
ACATATTGATTACTAAAATTGGTTACATCTTTATTATACCAATGTTCTGCACCAAAACGAAGCATATTAATTCCACTCAATCTTTTTTCGAAAACTAATTTTGCTTGAGCCATTTCTCCTTTTGCTATTAAAGCAAATGATTTAGCTGCAAAATGACTGTTGTTGGTAATTACTTTTTGGTTGTTATTGTCTTGTAATTCAAAACTAATTTTATCGGTATTGGTACTAAAACTAATGCCAGCATTAAACTTCCAGCCATTGCCTAAATTTTCTTTCCAGCTAATATTGTTGTACCAATTAAAATTGGTTAATCCAAAACCATTTTTATAAACTACACTATCAATATCTCTATTTCTTAATCCTAGTTTATTATCGTTTAAGTAGGTATAATATTTTATCATACCGCCTCGTTTTGTTTTGATTCTGAAATTGGCTTCTGCGTTGTTAAAATTGGGTACTTGAAAATAGTCTGGTCTTTGTTTTACAATATCGAAGTATAACTTTAGGTTCGTATTGTTTAATTGTACGCCCCAACTACTTTTTTTGTTTTTAGCCAATTGTTGAAATCCACCACTAAACCCTACTGATGAAATACCTAAACTAGCTTCACTACGCTCTGGCAAATCAATACTTTCTAAAATAAGTGCACCACTTAATGCTTGACCATATAAAGCACTGTAACCACCACTACTAAAAATGGTTCCTTTAAATAAAAATGGAGAAAAACGGCCTCTTTGTGCAATATCAGGTACACTACTAAAGAAGAAATTATTTACGGCGGTTCCATCTATAAATACCCTTGTTTCGGCAGCTGTTCCTCCACGTACAAACAACCCTTCTTGTTCACCTACTTGTTGTGCACCTGGTAAAGTTTTTACAGCACCTGTAACATCGGCATTTGCGTTTGCAGTGGTAACAATATCAATGGAACTTAATACCACACTAGCTCTTTTTTTATCGCTTGCTTCAAAACTACCTGCTGTTACCGTTACAGCAGAAAGTTCGTTTACTTCTTCTTTAATGGTAACATTTAAATTGATTGGCTCATTATTTACCACAATTGCTTGTTCAATGGTTTTATAGCCTAAACTTTTAATTACAATTATTTGGTTTCCCTTTTCATAGGTTTTGAATGAATATGCACCTGTTGAATCTGATACTGTTCCATCATAAGCATTTTTGATGGAAATGCTAGCTGTAGGAACAATTTTTCCTTTATTGTCTTTAATGGTACCAAAAATTTTGGTTTGCGAAAAAGCAAGATTTGTAAGAAAAATACCTGCGAAAAATACGATGTAAGATTTCATTAGTTGTTGATTGACAATACAAACGTAGACTAGTTTATTTTATAAACCAAATTATTTTTCAAATTTAATATTAAACCCATTTTTTGATTAGGAATTTACTTTAATACCATTTATAAGAGAAGTTTATTTCAAAAAATAGGAACACTAAAGCAAAGGCAAGATTAGAAATATACTAGATTAATAATGTAAAATGAATTAAGTAGTTTATATCAGTGGAGTTGATTAATTACATTAAACCTAATATATTCTTAAAAGTCTAGACCAAAAAGAAAAAAATGAAAACGAAATTTAATCAACCTCTCAATACAACTACAGTTTTATTAATACTTTTATTGTTTATTAATAGTAGCTGCAAAAAATCTACAACAGGAAGCACTCAGTTTAATAGTGTAAAAGTAGATTTGACCCGCTTACCATTTGGCGGCACCGGTTCATCAAAAATTCTGATAAGAACCCAAGGAGCATCTGTACCAGACTTATATTCATTGTGGCTTTGTGGAATTCCTGCAAACGGTGCAGGTGCAAATAATGCAAAAGACTGGACTAATTCAGATGGAACATGGGATTACACAAAGAAGCCGCAAGTTTCGGGCAACGTAATTTGGAATGGGCAAATTTCTATAAGACTAGATGGAAACGGAAACCGAATAATTACAGGTAATGGCTTGCCAAATCATCCAACAGGTGTTTTTCCAATAACACCTGGAACGATCCCTTATTCTTATGATCGTAATCCCAACATTATATCTCCACAACCATTAAGTGTATCGTATCCTGCAATACCACAAGAGGCCGCTTCACCAACTTGTGTTGGTTTTGGTCCTGCTGGTTACTCATTAACAGGTAGTGCAATTTATCATGGAGCATCTACACTTGGTAACGATGCTGCTGCACACGAAATGTTAGACAGATTTGGAGGTCATACAGATGGAACTGAACGATATCATTATCACTTCCCGTCAAAAGATTTACAAGATCATATCCATGTTCATACTTCTGGACATTCAGCTCTGATGGGTTATATGATAGATGGATTTGGAATATACGGACCATATGGTGAAAATGGCGAGTTGCTTTCTTCAAAAGATTTAGATATATGTCATGGACATAAACATCCTGTAATGTGGGATGGACAAATGGTAAATATTTATCATTACCATTGGACATATGATTTTCCTTATAATATAGGTGCTTATAGAGGCACACCACGTTAAACTTAACCCATTAATATTATCATATGTACAAGCATTTATCTATAGCGTTAACAGTTGTTTCGATACTTTTAATTTCATCATGCAAAAAAAATGTAAGTATTCAAACTACTACAGAAATAAGTAATTCATCACCCAATATTTTATTAATAATAGCGGATGATTTAGGTAAAGATGCCATTAAAGGATATTCAGAAGGAAGTATAAAGCCCAATACACCTAATATTGATGCCTTTAGAGCAAAAGGATTAACATTTACAAACTTTTGGTCAAACCCTGTTTGCTCTCCAACAAGAGCTTGTATTTTAACAGGGAAATATGGATATAGAACAGGAGTTAAAGGAGCATCAGATATTTTAGCTCAAACAGAAACTTCGCTACAAAAATATATAAGCAATAATACTAACAATAAATATGCAACGGCAGTGGTAGGCAAATGGCATTTAGCAGGTGCCGATAACTCTTATAATCCTGAAAGTTTAGGCATCAATTATTATAGTGGCATTATTAGAGGATCAGTAAATGATTATTATCAATGGTCATTAAGTGAGGATGGAAGCACTAATCAACAAAATACCTACACTACAGAAGCATTAACAACTACTTCTATAAATTGGATAAATCAACAAACAAAACCTTGGTTTATGTGGTTAGCTTATAATGCACCACATACTCCTTTCCACGTTCCTCCAAGCAATATGCACAGTCAAGGAAATTTGCCAGCTTATGTATCTGGAATGAATCCAGTTCCATATTTCATGGCAGCTATTGAGGCTATGGACTATCAAATAGGTAGATTATTAAATAGTATTTCAGCAGAGAAAAGAGATAATACCTTAATCATTTTTATTGGCGATAATGGCACTACTAACCAAGTGGCACAGAATCCCTATTTAAGTACAAAAGTAAAAAACACAGTATATCAAGGAGGTATTAATGTGCCCATGTTTGTTTGTGGTAAAGGTGTTACAAGAACTGGTATTGAGAGTAATTTAATTGATGCAACCGATATATTTAGCACCATTGCAGAAGTTGCTGGTGTAAATATTACTTCTATTAACGATAGTAAAAGTTTCAAAAGTTTGTTTTCAACTTCATCTATTATTAGAACGTATCAGTATTCAGAACTAAAAGATGGAGTAGATGAATTTTGGGCAATAAGTAACGGAAAATATAAACTAATAGTTAGTATAACTGGTGCTAAACAATTTTATAATTTATCATTAGATCCCTACGAATTAACCAATTTAATTAATACTACTTTAAACACTGAACAATCGGCTGCAAGAACAGCTTTAGAAAGCGAATTAAATAATATTAGAAGATAGAAATACAATTTTTAATTAAGAGTTGCTAATTATAAAATTCAAAGTAACCATTACAATAAAGTAATTTGATAAAAAACGTAAAATTTGAGTTGGCAAAACTTATGAAAAGTGAATTATAATCCAATAAAAATATAAATTTATTAATGGATAGAAATAAACAGGATTATACATTGTAAGAATAGAATTTTATATTATTAATTAATTATAGAGAATTGAAAAACTATTGATAAAAGGCAGTGGATTGGCGTGGAAACCCCGCTGAAGGCTTTGTGTGTTGATTTGTGGCGGAGTTGTAACAAAAGCCTCTACTGTTGATGAATGATGATTTTTAGCTGATTTCCCCAACAAAAAAGCAGCCTCTTTTGGAGACTGCTTTTATTTTATTATTGAAATATCAATTTATTTGTACTGAGGAATTAAACCATTGGCTAATTCTACCATACGTTTTAAACTTGCATCGTTTAATTGACCTTGTTTAAATTCTGCTAAAACATCTGGTAATTTATTTTCCATTTCCATTAAGAAATGTGCTTCGAAATCTTTTACTTTTTTAATAGCTACTTCTTTTAATAAGCCTTGTGTTCCTAAGTAAATAATTGCTACTTGCTTTTCTACTGTAAATGGTGTGTACTGTGCTTGTTTTAAGATTTCTACGTTTCTAGCACCTTTATCAATTACGTTTTTAGTAGCAGCATCTAGGTCTCCACCAAACTTAGAGAAAGCCTCTAATTCACGGTATAAAGCTTGGTCTAATTTTAAAGTACCAGCTACTTTTTTCATTGATTTAATTTGTGCATTACCAC
>JBMLQZ010000306.1:0-9118 GCA_049241285.1 Chitinophagaceae bacterium
AAAAGAAAATATGGAAAATCTGGCTATACTAATCAAAAGTTATTAATGTTATACTTAGGAATTATTCGAAAATATATTATTCAGAAAAAAGTGGCATAAATGACAATTTTGGGCTACGGCGTTATCTTAAAAAGAATAACTGTAAATGATATTGAATTAATTAGAAAATGGAGAAACTCAAAAGCCATTAGAAACAAAATGTTTTTTAAAAGGTATATTGCAAAATCACAACAAATAAAATGGTTTCATGAAATTAATAATCACCAAAATAACTACTTCTTAATATTTTATCATGATACTGCTGTTGGCCTAATAAATGGTGGAGCAATTGATTGGGAAAAAAATATTACAGGCAACGGGGGTATTTTTATTTGGGATTCAAATGTAAAAGATGAATTGGTAGCAATAAAAGCTTCGATATTACTTACTGATTGTGGTTTTTACTTAGGCATGAAGAAAAATATAATTAAGATACTTAAAACAAATTTCACAGCAATATCTTATAATACAATGCTAGGATATGTAAAGGATGAGAATTTCATACACCCCAAACTAAATCAATATTATTTAACACCAGAAATGTATTTTCCTAAAATTGCTTTTTTAAGAGATAAAATTTATGATAACAATCAAATTGCTATTACAATAGATTCAAAAAGCATGGAGGTTACTCATGTTCTTCTAGAAAGAATTAAAGAGAATAAAATTGAACAATTAAGCCATATAAAAATACATTACTTATGAAAATTTGGTATTCATATAAAGGGGTGCCATACAAAGGAAGTTGCCCTGCTTACTATCAATTATCAGATGTTGATTGGTTTAAAAATCTTCAAAATAATTTACCATTAATATCATCAAAAACAAAAGCTTATTTAGAACAAACTCAAAACCAAATATTCGAATATTTTAATAATGATATTGTAAAAGGAAAAGCAACTTGGGATGTGTCAACCTTTTTATTTTGGGGCATTCCGTTTCAAGAAAATAATAGTTTAAGAAATAGCATATTTAAGCATTTTAGCAATATACCCGGTTTAGTAAGCGTATCAATAAGTATACTATCAGAGCATACTGAAATTACTCCCCATTACGGAGATACAGATGCAGTATATAGGCTACATATTCCCATAAAAATACCTGATAGCTTACCGTTATGTGGATTAAAAGTAAATGGAATTTCAAAAAGTTGGAGTACAACAGAAATTATAAGTTTTTGTGACGGGCACTTGCATGAAGCTTGGAATAAAACAAATAAAAAAAGAGTAATTCTAATTGTTGATGTTATAAAAAAAGAACTACTACCATTTGAAAGAGTTATTTGTAATAATGTTCTTTCGCTTATAAGGCTTCAAAAAATATTATTACAATATCGTTTCTTACAATTTCTTCCCAAACCTTTGAAAGGAGTGCTTAGATACTTTTTTAAGTTGAAAATATATTTTGAAGCCTATAAATAATTAAATTATTTCAACTATCCAAAATCTATTTCTGTATTATCGCCTATATTTAAACTTCTACTCAATCCTCTAACAGAAGCATCGCTGCCAATTAAAGAATTATCAATAACTACCTCATATAAATTGGTATAAGAACCAATGATACTTTCTCTAATAATAGATTGTTGAATGGTGGTGTTTGCACCTATTGCTACGTTTGGACCAATAATGGACTTTGAAATATTACAACCAGGAGCAATACTAACGGGTGGAATAATGATAGTATCTTCAAATGAATGGCTTCCTTGAATGTTGCCACCAGATTTTTTTAATAAGGTAGCATTACTTTCTAAAAGAGTTTCTTTTTTACCACAGTCGTACCAGTTTTTAACCTTAAACGATTTAAACTTAGCTCCTCTTTTAATCATACAATCTAAAGCATCGGTTAAATTGTATTCTCCATTATTATCAGACCTTTCTCTTAATAGTTGTTGCAAGCATTCATACAAAAAATGGCCTTCTTTAATTTTATATAAACCCACTAAAGCCATATTGCTTTTAGGTATTGCAGGCTTTTCAACTAATTGTTCAATAAAACCATCTTCAGTAATGGTTGCAACACCAAAATATCTAGGATTATCAACCTTTTTTATGCCTAACATGCTAAAGGGGCTTTCCATTACCTCTTTAATATCGTACTCACACATGGTATCGCCTAAAGCAATAAAAACTTCATCATCACCCACAATTTCTCTAGTTAATTCTACTGCATGCCCTGTTCCTTGTCGCTCATTTTGATACACAAAATGTGTTGTTAAATGCGGATAGGTAAGTTTTACATACTCTTCAATCTTTTCTCCTAAATAACCTACAATAAAAATAAATTCATGAATACCTGCTTCATGAAGTTGATCTACAATATAACTTAATATCGTTTTGCCTGCTATTGGTATTAAGGCTTTGGGTTGTGTATAGGTATGTGGACGCAATTTTGCACCTGCACCAGCTACTGGAATTATTGCTTTCATTTGGGGGAATTTATCATACATATTTCACTTTTTAATCGCTTCGTCACATTAAATTTTTATATGTATGTAGGTGTGAAAATAGGAAAATCTTTTTTTTAAGCAAGTTTTCGTTTACAACTAGGTACTAAACTTTTTAAACAGTTTCTTTTTTCTACACTTCGAACAACTATTTTTGCACCTCAAATTTGAAATTTCCTTCATTTACAACAATCAATACAATCATGCAAAGAGACAATTTGGTTTTCGATTTAATTAACCAAGAATTACAACGCCAACGACATGGAATTGAACTTATTGCTAGTGAAAACTTTACGTCATTACAAGTAATGCAAGCTATGGGTGGAGTTATGACGAATAAATATGCAGAAGGATATCCTGGCAGAAGATATTATGCTGGTTGTGAAATTGTTGACCAAACTGAACAGTTAGCTATAGATAGACTAAAACAAATTTTTAATATAGAATATGCCAATGTACAACCACATAGTGGTGCACAAGCCAATGCAGCTGTTGCACTTGCCGTATTACAACCAGGTGACAGAACTTTAGGCTTAGACCTAAGTATGGGTGGACATTTAACGCATGGTAGTGCCGTAAATTATAGTGGTAAATTATATGAAGCACATTTTTATGGAGTAGTGAAAGAAACTGGGTTGATTGATTATGAAATGCTAGAATCAAAAGCTAGAACGTTAAAACCTAAAATGATTATTTGTGGTGCAAGTGCTTACAGTAGAGATTGGGATTATGCAAGAATACGTGCTGTTGCAAATGAAATTGGTGCAATAGTTTGGGCAGATATTGCTCATCCAGCAGGTTTAATTGCTAAGGGACTTTTAAATAGCCCTTTTGAACATTGCCATATTGTAACTTCAACTACTCATAAAACATTACGTGGACCAAGAGGTGGTGTTATTATGATGGGTAAAGATTTTGAAAATCCATTTGGACAAAAAGATCCTAAAGGAAATACAAGAATGATGAGTAGCTTATTAGATTTAGCAGTATTTCCAGGAATTCAAGGTGGGCCATTACAACACGTAATTGCTGCTAAAGCAATTGCATTTGGAGAAATTTTAACTGACGAGTTTTTAGTTTATCAGCAACAGGTTCAAAAAAATGCTCAAGCTATGGCTGCCGCTTTTGTTGCAAAAGATTATCACTTAATTAGTGGAGGTACAGACAATCACTTAATGTTAATTGATTTGAGAAATAAGAATATTAGTGGTAAAAAAGCAGAGCAGGCTTTAGTAAAAGCAGATATTACTGCTAATAAAAACATGGTGCCTTTTGATGATAAAAGTGCATTTATCACCAGTGGAATCCGCTTTGGAGTTCCTGCAATTACTACAAGAGGCATGCAAGAAGAACACATGCAATTTGTTGTGAATGTTATTGATAAAGTGTTAATGAATGCAGACGATGAGATTACTATTTTACAAGTAAAAAAAGAAGTAAATGCATTTATGGAACAATTTGCTTTATACCCTGAATTAGGTTAATCTATGTAGCTTTTCAATAAAATAGTTTATGATACAACGTATTCAATCAGTTTGGTTATTATTAGCATCGATTTTTTCATTTTCAACAATACATTTTTCTTTTTTTAGTGGAAATATATTAGATACTACCACCAACACAAAAATGTTTCAAACATTAACGGCTACAACAAGCATTGCTAATTTAATAATTACCATTGCTATAGCAGCTGCTTCATTAGTTGTAATTTTTTTATATAAGGATAGAAAAAGACAAATTTTAGTAAGCATTGGAATACTTACTTTATCTATTTTAAACATTGTTTTATACTATTTTGAAAGTAAAAAATTTATTGAAGGAAATTATAGTCTTACCGCATTAATTACCCTTTTTATTCCTATGCTAATTATTGCAGCTATAAGAGGAATTTGGAAAGATGAACAATTAATTAAAAGCACCGATCGCTTAAGATAGCTTTACAGACAATATCAAAAAAATTATACGTTAATCTATACAGCTTTTACAATCTAAGCTGTGTGGGTTAACGTATTTTTTTGTAAACAAACTAATTTTAGGCTTATAAATTATCAACAAACGTTTTAAAATTCAGATAATTTTAATAACATTACCTTATAATCTTTACAATACAATACCTCAAAAATAATTCCCCCTATGAAAAAAAAATATTGCTCTCACAACATAGTTGTAGCCTTTATGCTTGTGCTAATTTTAGGAAATACTGGGTGTGAAAAAGATTTATTTAAGTTAGATAGATTAGTTGACAATCAATGGGATCCAGAATTTGCAGTGGCAATGGTAAACGGTTCTGTTGGTATAAATGATATTGATTTAACAAACAATAGCTTTTTACAAGTAAATGCAGATAAATCAGTTAGCGTAGTGTATACTGGCACAATTAGTAATTACAATGCTGCTGATTTTATTCCTAGAATGGTTTCTACCCCATTACAACAAACCATTGCATTATCTCCGCAAGAAACAGCTGGTTTTGCATTAATTCCTGTTGGTACTGCTTTTAGTATTAATTCAAATCAAGCATTTGATTTAAGTACACAAACCAATATTAAAATGGATATTGACTCCATAATTTTAAAAACAGGAATTGCTAATATTGATATTGATAATAAGTTTTCTCACAATGTAAGCTTACAAATTACCATTCCAGCAATTATTAAAAATGGAGCTCCACTCACCACCACTGTGAATGTTGGGCCAAATGCAAAAGGAAATGCAACAATAGATGTGTCAGACGTTGTTTGTAACCTCACTAAAAACGGTACTACATCAAACTTTTTCGAGGCAACATATAGAATAACTTTTACCAAAACAGCGTCTCCAATTTTAAGTGGTTCATTAACTATTACAGGAAATATTTTAAATCCTACATTACGTTTAGTTTATGGTGAGGCAAAACAACAAAACTTTTTAAATAAGCCTAACGATAGTATTCCTATCAATATTTTTGAAACACCAGTTAGTGGTTCTTTTTTATTAAATGATGCTACCTTAAAACTTTCGTTTGCAAATTCTTTTGGTATACCTATACAAATTGCTATTCCACAAGTAAGGGGTTATAGCCCTACAAATGGTACTTTCTTTCTAAATACTGGAGCAATAAATCCTCAAAACTTTTTAATTGCTGCACCTGCAAATATTCGTCAAACTGCTAATTCTGTTCTTACACTTACAAAAAACAATCCTCCATCAAATGGTAACTTACTCAATTTGCCAGAATTTTTAAGCAAACTTCCTAGATCATTTGCTCCTCAATTTTCTGCACAAACAAATCCTTCTACTGTAACTAGACCTGCCTATAGAAATTTCGTTTGTGACACCAGTAAAATGAAAATTGTTGGAGAAATAAATATTCCTTTAGAAGGAAAAGCTAGTAACTTTTTAGTAAGAGATACTTTTGATTACGACTTTGGAAAAGTAGATAAAGTACAATCAATTGTTTTAAGAGCTTGGTTTAATAATGGATTTCCAATTACACTTTCTCCCAGATTTACATTTACCGATAATAATTATAATGTAATTCATGTTATTGATGGGCAAACAAATGCCCTTGTAAATGCAGCACCGGTTGATGCAAATGGTAAGGTAACAAGTAAACAAGTAACACAATCAGAGTTTACAATTCCCAATTCAGTAGTACAAAACTTAACTAAAGTAAAAAAAGTGATTATGACTGCTGGCATAGCAACCATTAGTAATGGTACACAAAATGTAAAAATATATTCTGATTATTTGATTGATGTAAAAATTGGTGCTAGAGCAATTCTAAAACCATAATATCAAAGCAGCATCTTATACAGTCATTCTTTCACCCCTCAATCAAAAAAATCATGAATACAAAAATATTTTTCGCAGCATTCTCTATAATTGTTTCAATGCATTTTACAAGTAAAGCTCAGTCTAACCTTACCTTGTATCATATGAATAGTGTTCAACAAAACAACTATCAAAATCCAGCCAAAAAGCCAAAAAATAAATTCAACCTTAGTTTACCAATCATTTCTTCAATAGGTGTAAATTATCAAAACAATGGGTTTGCTTATGCCGATTTAATTGCCAAAAGAGCCGATGATAGTTTAGTGCTTACAACTGATAATATGTTATCGAAACTAAAGCCAAACAACACATTTCTCAATAACATTAATACCGATATTATAGCATTTGGCTTTAAGGTAAAAAGAAGTTATATCTCTTTCAACGCATCTTTAAAAACAGATGTTGCTATTAGCTACACAAAAGATATGATGACTTTTGCTTTGAAAGGCAATACAGCTTTTTTAGGAAAAACGGTAAATCTTAATTTCGATTTAAACACTTCAGCTTATTTAGAATATGGTCTTGGATTTGCTCACACAACCAAGAACAATCAATTCTCTTATGGTGCTCGTTTAAAACTATTATCTGGCATTGCTAACACACAATCAGAAAAAATAGATATTAGTTTATACACAAACGAAACAGATTATGCCATTAAAGCAACATCAAACATCATCTTTAACAGTTCATCTGTAGATACCGGTGAAAATGATATAGATTATGCAAAATATATTTTTGGAAAGAATAGAGGTGCTGCACTAGATTTTGGAATAGAATATAAACCCATTGATGATTTAGTATTGTCAGCAAGTATTGTAGATATTGGTGCTATAACTTGGAGAGAAAAAGTAAGTAACTATAAAAATAAAAAGCCAAATGCTTCTTTTGAATTTTCTGGTTTTAACCTGCAAAATTTCTTCGATAATGCAAATGATTTTGAGAAGTCAATTGATAGCTTAAGCGATAGTTTAACCAATACTTTTGACTTAGTAAAAACAACAAATGAATATAAAACAACACTACCAACAAAAATTTATGTTGGTGCAAGTTATCAATTAACAAGCTTTTTATCTGTGAACGCTCTTTTTGCAGGAAGATTTATCAATAAAAAAATGCAAAACAATGTTTGCTTATCATTAAATGCCGATGTTACAAGATGGCTACACTTTACAGGAAGTTATAGCATGGCAAATGGTGTGGGTAATAATGTTGGTTTTGGCATGTCTATCAATGCTGGCTTTTTACAATTGTATGCTGTTACAGATAATGTGAGTGCTATTTTACACCCAGAAAAAGCCAAATATGCAAACGTACAGGCTGGTTTAAATTTATGTTTTGGCAGACCCAAAAAACCAAAAAAACATGCCGATGATACCAAACCAGATACCTCTGGCACTTTACAATAATTTCATAATAATCTCACAAGCTTTTTTTCAGTAAAACCTTTCATGAGTAAATAAAACCTTCAAACAATAAGGTTTGCCCAAAAAAGTTAAATACTTCATATTTGCATTCTTCTATAAAGATTATTTTGTAGAAAACAGTTTGTAAACAATAAAGTATATGCTACAAATAAGCAATAGAGGCATTCATATGCCGGCATCACCAATCAGAAAATTGGTACCTTATGCAGAAGCCGCAAAAAAAAGAGGTACAAAAGTGTATCACTTAAATATTGGACAGCCAGATATTGAAACACCTAAAATGGTTTTAGATGCGGTACGTAACAGTGATTTTAAAGTGCTAGAATATAGCCATAGTGCCGGTAACGAAAGCTATCGAAAAAAACTTGTAAGCTATTACCAACAAGTTGGTATTCAAGTAACACATGAACAAATAATGGTTACAACTGGTGGTAGTGAGGCAATTTTATTTGGGTTTATGTCGTGTTTAGATGCAGGAGACGAAGTAATTATTCCTGAACCGTTTTATGCCAATTACAACGGATTTGCCGTTGCTGCTGGTGTTACAGTTGTACCTGTAACTTCTTACATTGAAAATGGATTTGCCTTACCTCCTATTCAAGCATTTGAAGAAAAAATTACTTCAAAAACAAAAGCAATAGTTATTTGTAATCCCAATAATCCTACAGGCTATTTATACAGTAAATCTGAAATGGAACAGCTTAAACAAATTGTTTTAAAACACAACTTGTATTTGTTTAGCGATGAAGCATACAGAGAGTTTTGTTATGAAGGCAATCATACCTCTGCTTTACATTTAGAAGGGGTTGAAGATCATGTAATAATGATGGATACCATTAGTAAAAGATACAGTGCTTGTGGTGGAAGAATTGGTGCTTTTGTTACTAGAAATAAAGCTGTATATGATGCTGCTATGAAATTTGCACAAGCAAGATTAAGTCCGCCAAGTTTTGCACAAATTGCCGGAGAAGCAGCAGTAGATTTACCTGCTGATTATTTTAACACAACCAAAGCAGAGTATAAAAAAAGAAGAGATAGCATTGTTGAAAGATTGAATAAAATAGAAGGAGTATTCTGTCCAAATCCAGGTGGTGCTTTTTATGCAATTGCAAAACTGCCTATTGATGATGCTGATAATTTTTGTCAATGGTTACTTGAGCATTTTAGCCACAACAATGCTACCGTTATGCTAGCACCAGCTACTGGTTTTTATGGCACAAATGGTTTAGGTAAACAAGAGGTACGTTTAGCATATGTTTTAAACTTAACTGATATTCATGCTGCTATGGATTGTTTGGAAGCTGCACTCAAAGTTTATCCTAATAAAATGTAAATTCATCAAAATCCTAAAAAAGGATACCTCAATAAGAAGTATCCTTTTTTGTTTATGCTTTTC
>JBMLQZ010000307.1:0-2598 GCA_049241285.1 Chitinophagaceae bacterium
TGGTGTATATGATTGGACTATTGATAGCACTAGTTCTTTAAAAGTTACCATTAATGCAGGCATTACCAACATTGATAATAATGGAACAACAACAGCAGAAATTACCAATTTAGATGGAAGCCTCATTAATAAAACACAAAAAACAATTACCAGCATTACCGAAAGTGAAAACTTTTTAAGCAATATTTTTTATAGAAAAAGATTTAAGAAAAAAGGTAGAACAATTAGTGTTAATACAGATTTTGGTTTTAACAGCAGTAACAATAAATTTAATCTCAAAGCTAATAACCAATTCTTTAACAAATTTGGAACAATTACAACCGTTGAAACAATAGATCAGTTTAAGCCAGGAAAAGAGCAAGGTTCTAACATTAGCACTAAAGTATCATATACTGAACCACTTTGGAAAAATACTTTCTTAGAAGTAAATTATCGTTATGCCAACAGTAAAAACGACGCAGAAAAAAACACATTTAATAAAGATGCAAATAGTAATGTGTACAATGATTTGGTAGATTCTTTAAGTAACCATTTTATTTTTAATACACACAACAATAACGGTGGTTTTACATTTAGATATAATGCTAAGAAATTCAATTTTGCTATTGGTTCTGCTGTAGGTAGAGTAGTTTTTAAACAAACCGATGTAAATACAGGTGAGGATAGAAAATTTGGATTCAATAACTTTTTACCAACTGCAACTATTGGCTACACACCTACTAAACAAAGACGTGTAACATTTACTTATAACGGTAGCACTAGAAACCCTAGCATTGCTCAAATACAACCTATAATAGACAATATTGATCCACTAAATGTTAATGTAGGAAATCCAAACCTAAAACAAGAGTTTAGAAATACATTTAGCTTAAATGTATCTGACTATAAAATAATTAAAAGCAGAAATATTTGGATTGGTGCCAACTTTACTACAGTAAAAGATGCTATTAGCTCATCAGTAGAATTTAATGACACCACTTTAAGAAGAGAAAACAGAGCCATTAACGTGAATGGTAATTACAATGGAAATATGTGGAGCCAATTTGGTTTTGATGTTGCCCCTTCTATGAACTTAAGCTTTGGATTTAACCCTAATATTAGTCGCTTTGTAAACTATATTAATAAACAAAGAAACGTAACAGATAATATACGTTTAGGATACAGCATTAACCTTGGTTATTGGCCTGATAAATGGTTAAACTTCTACTTTAATATAAGAGCAACTAGAAACAAGTCAACTTCTTCTATCAATAAAAATATTGTTACAAAATATTGGACCTACAATTCATATGGAGAAGTAAACATGAAACTTCCTAAAAAGTGGTACATCACTATAGAAGAAGAAATAAATGTGTATGAAAAAACAGCCATTTTTGCTAATCAAAGAGATATTTTCATTATCAATGCATCTATCAAAAAATCTATAGATAAAGGAGAAAATTGGCAAATTAAAGTTTCTGGTAACGATATCTTAAAACAAAATCAATCTGTAAGTAGAAATATCAGTAGCAACGTAATTTCAGAAACTACCAATCAAAACATTCAACGCTTCTTCTTACTTACATTGATTTACAATTTTAATAAAAATGGCAAACCCGCTGGTAATTAATTCCTTCAACTTTTAAACACCTGATATATGCGTTTCTTCCTCATTATTTATACCCTATTTTTTGTATCAACATCTATTGCACAAACTCAATTTATAACATCAGCTAAAGTTGAGTATGAAAAAAAGGTGAATCAACATAGCCAACTCGATCAAGAAGGCGATAACCAATGGGTACAAGAATATAGAAAGCAAATTCCCAAAACGGTAACAGACTATTATGTTTTAAAATTTAACTCCGAAAAAAGTGTATACAAACTAGCCAAAGAAAATACCGACGTAAAATATTTATGGGGAACAAAACCAACAGAAAACGATGTAATTGTAAAAGACTTTACCAACAACTCTATTTCACTTCAAAGAGAGGTTTTTGAAAATACCTATTTGGTAAAAGATAGTTTAAAACAACTGAACTGGAAAATAACAGACGAAACCCGTACCATTGCTGGCTTTGAGTGTAAAAAAGCAATTACTAAAATTCATGATAGTGTATATGTGGTGGCTTTTTATACCGATCAAATTATGATTAGTTCAGGTCCAGAAAGCTTCTCTGGTTTACCAGGATTAATTTTAGGTTTAGCAATTCCACGATTATATACCACATGGTTTGCTACAAAAGTGGAATTAGTAGAGCCAAGCATTACAGAATTATCACCCGTTCAAAAAGGAAAAAAAGCAACCTGGAAAACCTTACTAGTAGACCTTAACAAAGGCGTAAAAGATTGGGGCAAAGAAGGTAAACGATTTATTTGGACGTTTTCTTTATAGCCACTACTTCTTACAGGTAAAATATTTATGTAACCAACTGTAGAATGTTTATTCAACAGCATAGGCGTCGCACTCTTGTACTGTAGCAACTTTATGCAACAAAAAAATACAAAATCATGTAACATATCTTTTACAACTGCGTTTTATTGCCATAATAGGAAAATTATTATCCTCTTTTTGCAATAAAATCCTTCAAAGTTTAGTCAATATGAGTAGCAAGCATT
>JBMLQZ010000308.1:0-915 GCA_049241285.1 Chitinophagaceae bacterium
TTGTTTCAATCATTAACCTTCCAACTTGTTGAACATCTTTGTACGGTTCTGCATAAATACCACCAGTTTCACCTATAATTTTAGCAGATAACGATTTGTGATCTCCATCATTAAAACAAACAACAAATCTTACAAACTCACTTGTTGAACTGTCTTTTAAAATATGCAATAATTGAGCATTGTAAGGCGTCATACTTGCCGTTACATCGGCAACAATTAATGTATTGGGTAAATGATGTTGTTTAAAAAAATGAATTATTGTAGAATCTTTAAATGGAATAACCATTGGCTTTGGAGGAACAACTGAAACTTGGGTTGACCTATCAGCATCTAACAAAACATACAAAGAATCTTTTTTAGCATAATATTTTTTTTCAAAAGGTTCTAGTAATTGATGTTCTTGTAATTTATGGGTAGCAATTACAATAATTGAATCTGAAAACTCTGATTTATGCACAACAGTTTTAGCATCATGGAATAATCCTTTAATACGTCTATTTTTCCATTTTCTCACTCCAGAAATACTGTCTCTTGACAAAACTGGACTAGTTACAGTTACTTTTTTAGATATAGGTGGTGGAATATGATTTTTTATATCATTAATTTCTTTTTTTCGCTCTAATTCTGTAATAGGTAATCGATAATTAATAACAAATCCGTGTAATAATTTTTCGGCACTTGCTCTATCTCTTCCATTTGTTTGACGAACAATTTTCCATCTTATTTTATAAGGATCTTTAATAAAAGGCATGGTTTTTCTTAGCAATTGAAACCTTCTTTTATTCAAATCTTTTAATGATTGTTGTGCAGGATAATCTGTAAAAACTAAATCAATTGCGTAAATGTCTGCATTATGCAACTCTTTAGTAATTTCAACCGTATCAATAAACAAAGCTTTTGCATATTGCATTTTGA
>JBMLQZ010000308.1:925-2303 GCA_049241285.1 Chitinophagaceae bacterium
CCCGAACCCGAATTGGGTGCTGGTTCTAGGAGCGCAACATGCTTTTATTATTGATGATTGGCTGTTCGTAAACGGGAATTTTTACTATTCGATTGTTTAAAATAGAATCTATAAATGCATTAGATTGTGCAAAAACAGTACAACAAACTATCTGTTGAATAACCATTAAAAACAGATAAGTGCTTGTACGTTTCATAGTACAAATTAAAAAAGAAAATTACATAATATAAAAAACTTAGACTAAACAGCCGAATAACAACCAATTACTGCTGTAACTTTTCAATTAATTGAATGTATTGCTCCATAGCAGATTCTTTGCTTAAACCTTTTAATTTAACCCAAGCTTCATGCTTAAATTTAGCTACAAAATCAAAAGGATTAGCAGGACCGCTTTCTGTTGTATCTCCTTCAGTTGCTTGCTTATATAAAGAGTAAAGTTGTAATAAAATATCATTTGATGGTTTTTCGGCTAAAGTTTTGCTATTGGCAACTGCTGCTAAAAATTGTTGTTCTAAACTCATAAAAAATATTAAAATAATGTGACTAGATAAATTTAATTTGAAAGTTATTGCAAGCTTTGTAATTCTTTTACAGCCTCTGCTTTCATTGCTGCATCATCGGCAGTTCTAATAGGTAATTTGCTCATTTTACTCAACACTTCAATTTGTTTTGCAGGACGATTATTCTCTTTATATGCCTTGTTTAAATAGTAATAATTTAGCATAAAATAAGGTTCGTATTGTTTGCATTTTTCCATGTAAATAATGGCACTATCTAATTCAGCTGCAGGCAACCCACCATACAATAATTTTACAGCTGTTTTTTTGTAGCCTGCTAAATTTACCATTTCGTAATGCCATCTTCCTAATGTAAAATTAGCTTTTCCATGATTTGGGTTTATTGCCAAAGCCTTATCAGCAACAATTTTTTTATTTTCAGTTTCTATTTCAGTCATTTTTCCACTTGCCATTGCCATTGCATAATTGGCATCGGCATTGCTTGCATCGACTGTAATGGCTCTTTTGGCAAATGCTAAAGCAGATTCGTATTGCAATCGTTTATCATTTTTATTTTCTATTCTTGCTCCTACAGCACAACTTAGTTCTGTAGCTTTTACCAATGCTTTTATATTATTTGGTTCAAGGGTTAATACTTGTTTGTACTTGTCTAAAGCTTCATTTTCTTTTAAAGATCGTTCAAAATTTTCCTAGTATTTCGGACAAAATTATCTATAAAATATAAATCGTACATTTTGTAATTTATATAGACAAGGCATTAAGTTTTATGACAGAAGTAATCGCCAAAGACCAACTAGAACAATTTATCAATCAGATTGAAAAGCTTGAAGATGAGAAATCTGACCTTGCTGAAGCTATAA
>JBMLQZ010000308.1:2313-3423 GCA_049241285.1 Chitinophagaceae bacterium
AGTAAAACCAGTGATTCTTGTGCTTGCAAAATGCTAAAACAAAAACTTAAGCAAAATAAAACGAGTGCTTTCATATTTTTTTATGGATTTCTTTTAAGAGAATAACCAACTGATACAGAGCCATTAAAATTGGGTATAGGTGGCTGTTTTTTTGTTAAATGAATATGTACTTCTTGAGCAAGTGAAAATTGTGCCAAAATTTTTTCTGCAATATCCATTACAATTGTTTCTAATAAAGGAGTAGCTATTTGCATACGTTGCTGAATTAATTCAAAAACATTGGCGTAATTAATGGTTTGCTCAATATCTTGAACAAATTGTGTAGGTAAATATTTTATTTCTGCATTTACTTCAAAATGATTGCCATTTACTTTTTCAAAATCGTACAAACCATGATAAGCAAAAAAAGTAACGTTGTTGAGATAAATAGATAGCATAGACGGATTTGTTGTGGTAAATTTTATAATTTTCGAACTCTTCCTGCACCTTTATATCTAGCTTTCCAATACTTATCGTCCATATCTGTAATGGTTACGCCTCCACTTGTAGAAGCATGTACAAATTTATTATTGGCTACATAAATTCCTACGTGAGAGATTTCTCTACCAGATGTATGAAAAAACACCAAATCGCCTTCTTTTAAATCGTCTATAGCAATTTTTTCACTGTTGTTAAATTGTTCTTGTGCTGTTCTTGGCAAACTTACACCGTACACATTTTTCATAATTTCTAGCGAAAAAGCAGAACAATCAATACAGTTTTTAGTGCTACCGCCTAAGCAATATCTTGTTCCCCACCATTCATCTATTCTTGCTAATAAGGGCAAATTGTTTAAGGTTTCTACATTGGTATTAATAACAATGGCATACTTCAATTGTAACCAATCTGCTTTTTCAATATTACTAGTTCTGCTATCAACCTTAGCATATTCTGTGGGCGTTTTTTTTAAGCCACTTGTTTTGTGTTTTGATGTAACAACGCTACCTGGTTTTATTTCAATTCCATCGATAAATTCTGGATTTTTTGCAGTCTTCTTTTTGGTTGTTGCTGTTTTTGAAGAACCATCTTTGGTGGTAATTTTACGCAACGATTTACAACTTGCCAACAAAG
>JBMLQZ010000309.1:0-4333 GCA_049241285.1 Chitinophagaceae bacterium
CACTTCTTCACCAACAGAAGATGAAACAGGATGCATACCATCTGCAACATCTGCTCTTCTTAATTCTCCATTTACACCCAATCCTAAATTTTGTTGTAGATAAGGAGAATGAATGGTGCCATATTTTGCATCGAAATTGGGTAAAGAAGTATAAGTAGGATTTGCATTTGTTCCAGTAACTTGTATTGGCATTGGCAAATAAGCAGCAGCCCTATCATTTAAATGTTTAAAATACAATCTAGCATACCCAGATTTAAATGTTTTAGTAACATTCATTTTTAATTGTCCACCATTGTTTGCATTATAGCCAGCAGTACGAGGTCCTTCACCTAAACGATAAAAGCCTCCAACATGAAAATTTAATCCTTCACCAATGGCAGCACCGTAATTAAAATCGGTACGTGTTGTATTAAAATCCAATCCAGAAGTTAAAGCAACAGCTCCGCCTTCTGTGTTGCCTGTTTTGCTAATAAAGTTAATAATACCTGCAGGAGAATTAGTAGCAAGTGTAGATGCAGAACCACCACGAATTGCTTCAATTCTACCAATAGTTTGATCAGCTCTTAAAAAGATGTCTGCAGTTCCAAATGCAATATCACCAAATTGTAATACTGGTAAACCATCTTCTTGTAGCTGTAAGTATTTTGAACCACCAGCAGAAATAGGAATACCTCTTACAGTAATATTGGTATTACCATCACCAGCAGATGCCTCTGACTTTATACCAGGAATAGATCGAAAAATTTCAGCAGTTGTACGAGGTGCAGATTTTGCAGCATCATCGTACTTTAAGGTACTTACAGATACACTGGATGCTAGTTTTGTTCTTGGTCCACTAGTACCTGTTACTACTACTTCATTTAGCGACAAAGGATCGGCCTTTAAAGTAAAAATAAAATCGGCTACAGCACCCTTACTTAAATCTACTTCTTGTAATTGTGTTGTATAACCTGTGTAAGAAACTTGTATACTTACCTTTTGCAGAGGCAAACCATTTAGCATAAAGTTACCTGCATCGTCAGTAGATACAGCTTTACCACCTGCAACATATAACACAGTTGCACCTGCCAAAACTTCGTTTTTACTACCTTTTACAATACCTTTTATTGAAACATTTTGCTGTGCATGTACTAAGAAAGTAAGCATGATGAGCATTGCAGAGAGAAGATGTTTTCTCATTTGGCTAAGATTTAATCGTTTTGTTAGAAATGTATTTTAACAACTCAAAAGTATTTGTTGCCATAAACTGAAAATACAAATTACGAGGCAAATCGGCTGCAAACGTTTGCGGTAATGTTTGCGAAAATGTTTGCGGTGAATAACTTGTTATAGATTTATGAAATGATATTATATTTATTACTGCATAACGATTCTTGAACGGTATTATATATTGATGATATGAAAACTGAAGCCACTTTAAAAAAAATATCTGTAGCATTAAATATTAGTATTTCTACCGTTTCAAGGGCACTAAAAAATCATCCAGATATATCTGAATACACTAAAAAAAGAGTTCAAGAATTAGCCAATACATTAGAATATGAGCCTAATACTTATGCTATTAATTTAAGAACCAATCATAGTAAAGTATTTGGTGTAATTGTACCAACAATATCAAACAATTTCTATCAAGCATTTATTGCTACTTTAGAAGAAGATGCAAGAAAAAATGGCTACTCACTATTAATTGTACAATCGTTTGATGATCCAATGATTGAATTACAAAGCCTAAAATTATTTAGAGCCAATAAGGTATCTGGTTTGTTTGTTTGTCTTGGACCAAATTCAACAGATACTACTACTTTCTTAAAACTAGAAGATAAAGACACACCAGTAATTTTTTTCGATAAAGTTCCCTCAATTGAATCTTGCAACAAAGTATGTGTTGCCGATATTATGGCTGCTGAATTAGCTGCAAGAACATTAATAACAAAAAAGAAAAAAAACATATTGGCATTATTTGGTAACGCAAAAATGTCTATTACCAAAAAAAGATTGCTTGGGTTTACACAAACTTTTGAAAATGAATTTCCTAGTGCTCAACTGATGATAGAGTATGCTCATTCATCGGAAGAAGCAGCTAGCATTGTTAAAAAATATGTATCAAAAAAACACTCAATTGATGCCTTATTTTGTATGAGTGATGAAGTACTTATTGGTTCTATGAAAAGCATTCAACAAAAGCAAATAAGTATTCCTAAAGAACTTTCAATAATTGCAATTAGCAATGGCTTTATTCCTCAATTATATTATCCAACAATCAGCTATATTGAAACTAGTGGTTCAAAATTGGCTACACTGGCATTTAATAGAATGATGGCTTGTATTGCTGGTAGTACTTTTATGCAGGAATTAACCTTAGATGCTGTTTTTGTAAAAGGTGAGTCAATATAATTTCAATATTCTATAGCAGCTATATCAATGATGATGTTTAATGCCTTTGTACACATTACTTTTGTGAGCAATAATCTAATTTCTTTTACAACGAATGATTACAATACTAGCAATAGAATCTTCTTGCGATGAAACTTCAGCATCAATTTGTATTGATGGAAAAATAATGGCAAATAGTATTGCCAATCAAACTGTTCATGAACAATTTGGTGGTGTTGTTCCTGAATTAGCAAGTAGAGCTCACATGCAAAATATTGTTCCTATAGTTGAGGATGCTGTACAACAAACTAGAGAAAAATTTGACAAATCGTTTTCATTAAAGCATGTAGATGCCTTTGCTTTTACACAAGCACCAGGCTTAATTGGTAGTTTATTGGTTGGAACTCAATTTGCTAAAAGTTTAGCTTTAGCATATCAAAAGCCACTCATTGCAGTGCATCACATGCAAGCCCATGTATTGGCTAATTTAATTGATAGCAATCATGCTCCTAGTTTTCCTTTTCTATGCTTAACTGTAAGTGGAGGACACACACAAATTGTAGTAGCAAAATCTCCCATTGATTTATCAGTAATTGGTGAAACTATTGATGACGCTGCTGGTGAAGCATTTGATAAGAGTGCCAAGCTTTTAGGATTACCTTACCCTGGTGGGCCATTAATAGATAAATATGCATCATTAGGCAACCCACTGGCATTTAAATTTGCTCAACCACAAATAGCTGATTTGAATTTTAGTTTTAGTGGGCTAAAAACATCTATACTTTATTTCTTGCAAAAACAAGAACCTGGTTTTATTGAAGCGAATTTGAATGACTTATGTGCGTCTATTCAATTTACAATTATTGAAATTTTATTGAAGAAAATTAAAAAAGCAGTACTACAAACGGGTATTAAACAAATATGTATTGCTGGAGGTGTTAGTGCCAATAAAGGGTTACGTAATGCATTAGAAATTGCAGGGAAAAAACATGGCTGGAAAACATTTATTCCAAAATTTGAATATTGTACAGATAATGCTGCAATGATTGCTATTACTGCATATTATAAATATCAACATAACCAATTTACTACATTAGACGCTGCACCAAGTGCAAGGGCAGAATGGTAAACACCTTTAACATACACAACTACTTTAATTGAACAACATCATGTCTACAACAAAATTA
Organism: Chitinophagaceae bacterium; assembly: GCA_049241285.1. Classification (GTDB taxonomy): domain Bacteria; phylum Bacteroidota; class Bacteroidia; order Chitinophagales; family Chitinophagaceae; genus Parasediminibacterium. The sequence continues at coordinate 3,561 of JBMLQZ010000309.1, forward strand.
AAATCTGCCAAAGATTCTGAAACTGTTATTACGGAATTAATGATACCATCCTATGCTAATTTTGGCGGAAAAATTCATGGAGGTATTATTCTTTCATTAATGGATAAAGTGGCATATGTATGTGCATCAAAACATGCAGGCACCTATTGTGTAACTGCTTCAATAGATACCGTTGATTTTTTACAATCGGTAGAAGTAGGAGAATTGGTTTCGTTAAAAGCAAAAATAAATTACGTAGGCAAAAGCTCAATGGTAGTAGGTATTAGAGTAGAATCTGAAAATGTAAAAAATGAAACTGTAAAGCATACCAACACTTCTTATTTTACAATGGTTGCTAAAGATGATGATAATAAGCCAACAGAAGTGCCTGCATTAATTTTAGAAACAGAAGAAGATATTCGTAGGTTTTTAGAAGCCATAAAACGAAAAGAAATGAAGCAGGAAGTAAAACAAGAAACAATGCAAGTAAAAAACAATTTTCAACTAGTAGAAGCCATACAGCTATTAAAAAAAGAAAGATGTAGTATAAATGCTAGTTTTACCGATGACGATATTTCTAGCATTATTAGTTAGAATATGACTGTTATTGAATTACCACTTCTTTAATGACCTTTTCTCCAAACGATTCGTTAATACGTTGAATTATTTGTTGTTTTTGATATTGTAATTCATTTTTTAAAGGACCAACATGTGTAGTGATGAATAAAGTTTGATTGATAATTTGAATTTTTTCAGTGTATTTAGCAATGGTTTTTCCCATAATTTCTTCCCAT
>JBMLQZ010000310.1:0-3331 GCA_049241285.1 Chitinophagaceae bacterium
CAAGGAGTTGAAAAGCTAATAGGTGTAGATGCTTCACATGCTTGGTTTGCTGTGTATATTCCTAATTTAGGATGGATCGATTTTGATCCAACAAACAATATTATTCCTGCAGAGCAACATGTTACAATAGGTTGGGGAAGAGATTACTACGACATTACCCCCTTAAAAGGAGTTATATTAAGTAGTGCTCCACATAAATTATCAGTATCAGTAGATGTTTGTAGAAAGTAATTTATCGTTTTTGGTGAAAACTTCTTATTTCTTATCTCAAAAATCATCAATCAATATTCTTACCAGCTATTTTCTATCTTCGCCTTCAATTTGTAAAATATGCCAACAATAGAATTAACAAGGGTACAAAACCAATTTGGGTTTGAAGCAAAAGATGAATATGGACATGTAGTAAGAATGGATACCAGCACAGAAAGTGGGGGACAGAATTTTGGAGTTAGACCTATGCAAATGCTGTTAATGGGTTTAGGGGGTTGTAGTGCTATTGATGTAATTATGATATTGAATAAACAACGTCAAGAAGTACGTGATTATAAAATGGTCATTCAAGGAGAAAGAGAACCAGGTAAAGAGCCATCTTTATGGAAAGATATTGTTGTAGAATTTCATTTATATGGAAATATTGATGCCGATAAAGCACAAAAAGCTGTGGATTTATCTATGGGTAAATACTGTTCAGTAGCTGCAACATTAGTGGGTGCAGGTGCAACAATTACTACAAAAACCTTCGTACATCCTTAGTTGAAAGAATACCTAGAACTTTTTTTGATTCAAATAATTAAGATTAATTAATGTCTTTACATAAACAAACGCAAGCAATTAGAATTCAAACACCACAGTCGTTTGAAATGGAACATTCAACCCCAATGTATTTAACAAGCAGTTTTACTTTTGATTCTGCAGAAGATATGAGGGCTGCCTTTGCAGATGAAACAGATGATAATATTTATAGCAGATACAGTAATCCTACGGTTGATGAGTTTGTAAAAAAAATGTGCATTTTAGAAGGTGCTGAAGCTGGTTTTGCAACAGCAACTGGTATGGCTGCTGTGTTCAATTCTATTTTTGCATTACTACAAGCTGGCGATCATTTAATTTGTTGTAGTTCTGTTTTTGGAAGTACTTATGCATTAGCAACTAAATTCTTACCTCGTTATGGAATTGAGTGTACCCTTGTTGCTGCCAATAAACCTGATGAATGGGAGGCAGCAGTAAAGCCAAACACTAAAATGATTTATCTTGAAACGCCCACCAATCCTCAATTAGAAGTAATTGATTTGGCTTGGGCTGGAACATTTTGCAAAAAGCACCAACTAATTTTTAATGTAGATAATTGTTTTGCATCGCCAATATTGCAAAACCCAATTGAGTTTGGAGCTGATATTGTTAGTCATAGTGCAACAAAATGGATTGATGGACAAGGAAGGGTTTTAGGGGGAATAATTGTTGGTAGAGCAAATTTAGTAAAAGAAATTTATTTGTTCTGTAGAAATACAGGGCCATCTATGAGTCCTTTTAATGCATGGGTATTAAGTAAAAGTTTAGAAACTTTAGATGTACGTATTGAACGTCATTGTAGCAATGCTTTAACAATAGCATCTACTTTGGAGAAAAATGAAAAAATTGCTTGGGTAAAATATCCTTTTCTGCCCTCTCATCCTGAATATCAAATAGCTATTAAGCAAATGAAAAAGGGTGGAGGTGTACTTTGTTTTGAGTTAAAAGGTGGGGTTGAAAGTGGAAGAAAATTTTTAGATGCTTTACAACTGTTATCCATGACACCAAATTTAGGAGATACAAGAAGCATTGCCTCTCATCCTGCAAGTACTACACATTCTAAATTAACTGAAGAACAAAGATTATCTGTTGGCATAACACCTGGTCTAATTCGTATTTCTGCTGGTTTAGAAAATGTACACGATATTATTGCAGATATAGAACAGGCATTAGAAAAATGTTAATAGTTTAAGGTATCTTTTTCACAAAATTATTTTGAAAGCCAAACACTACTAAAAGTATATACATGAAACAATCTCTGGGTTTTATTTTTGATATGAATGGAACAATGGTAGATGATATGCATTTCCATGCAGATGTTTGGCATACCATGTTAACGGAAGATTTAGGTGCTATTCTCACTTTTGCAGATTCTAAAAAGCAGATGTATGGTAAGAATAGTGAATTGCTTCAAAGAATTTTTGGACCAGATAAGTTTACTGAAGCAGAAATGGAACATTGGTCAATTGAAAAAGAAAAAAGATACCAATCCATATATTTACCGCACCTTAAATTAATTGATGGATTAAATGAGTTTTTAGCAGCAGCACATGAAGCTTCAATTCCTATGAGTATTGGTTCTGCAGCCATTCCATTTAATATCAATTTTGTATTAGATAATTTGCAACTACATCATTATTTTACTACAGTTGTTAGTGCTGATGATGTAGCAATCAGTAAACCACATCCTGAAACGTTTTTAAAAGCGGCAGAGAAAATGGGAGTTGCTCCTGAAAATTGTATTGTTTTTGAAGATGCACCAAAGGGTGTAGAAGCAGCTGCAAATGCAGGAATGAAAAGTGTTGTTTTAACAACCATGCATCAAAAAGATGAATTTCAGCAATACAACAATGTATTGCACTTTGTGCCAGATTATACTAGTTTATCTATTGAACAGTTTTTAAAATAACGTATTTTCAGATTTCTGAAAAGGTTATAGTAAATCTTCTAATGGATGTTTCAATAACCAAAGTTTCACTTGTTTAATTTCTGTACCACTAATCTTATTTTCATTGCTAGTATTTAAAGCAATGGTATGCTTAAATGAACTAGGTTCAATACTAAGTTGTACTAACTTATTGTTTTGTATTGATTGTAATAAAAGAATATTCAAAGCAAGTGAGGTGTACATATTCTCAATTAATTCATCAAAATGGTCTTTTATTACAATATCATGTTCCATTACATTTTCGTAAGAAACGGCAATTTGAGTATGATTACATAACCATTCATTTACACTAACCATTGCATGAAGCATTCGCTTTAGATGTATACTTAGTGTTTCAATGCTAATTTGTAAACTAGCCAAATAACTGTTTGCATTTTTATGTGTTGAAGAATTATTGGTATCAAATACCAGGTATTCTGATGGCAAATTAATTTCTTGCAACAAACAATCTATGGCATTTGATAAGGCTTTTTTCGAATGTGCTAAAACATGAATAATGTTAGATAAAGCATCATTTTGTAATACGTTTTCTTCAAAATTGGTATCAACAATTACTTTGTTAAACACCTCGAAAACTGCTTGATATTCACTATC
>JBMLQZ010000311.1:0-794 GCA_049241285.1 Chitinophagaceae bacterium
TTAAATACCCTTTATTTAAGGTTTCGTATTTGGCTTGTTCTTTTTGTAGCTCTTTTTTACTTACACATGATATAAAAGTGGTAACAACCATACTTACTAAGAGAACGCTTTTTGCTTGCTGCAACATATACTTCAATTTTAATGATACTTTTTGTTTAGAATTTGTAAGTTAAAAATTGTGCCGAAAACACACTCTAAACAAAAGAACGAAAAACAACCTTAATAAATTGCATGCGTTTTAATAAGCTGATTGATTTAACAAAAAGATAGACAACTACATATTTCTTCTATATTGACCACCAACCTCGTATAAAGCTTGTGTTATTTCGCCAAGAGTACAATACTTAACAGTTTCCATTAATTCTTCAAATAAATTATCATTATTTATGGCTTTTTGTTGCAGCTGAAGTAGCATTTGCTTTGATTGATGTGCATTTCGTTTTTTAAATGATTCTATATTTTGAATTTGCTGGTCTTTTTCTGCTTGACTGCTTCTGATGACTTCAGCTGGTAAAACTGTTGGACTTCCCTTTTTATTAAGGAAAGTATTTACACCAATTACAGGTAATTCTCCAGTATGCTTTTGCATTTCATAAGTCATACTTTCTTCTTGAATTTTATTACGTTGATACATTCTTTCCATAGCTCCAAGCACACCACCTCTTTCAGTAATTCTATCAAATTCAAGTAAAACTGCTTCTTCTACTAAATTGGTTAATTCTTCAATTGCAAAGCTACCTTGTATAAAATTTTCTGATTTAGCTGAGCCTAATTCTTTATTAATAATAAGTTGA
>JBMLQZ010000311.1:804-1780 GCA_049241285.1 Chitinophagaceae bacterium
TGAATAGCCATTGCTCTACGTACGCTTTCTTCTGTTGGTGTTGTTATTGCTTCATCGTAAGCATTGGTATGTAAGCTGTTACAATTATCATAAATAGCATATAATGCTTGAAGGGTAGTTCTAATATCATTAAAATCTATTTCTTGTGCATGCAAACTTCTGCCACTTGTTTGAATATGGTATTTTAACTTCTGACTGCGTTCATTTGCTTGATAGGTTTCTTTCATGGCTTTAGCCCAAATACGTCTGGCTACTCTACCAATAACGCTATATTCAGCATCCATACCATTGCTAAAGAAGAAAGATAAGTTAGGAGCAAAATCATCAATATGCATTCCTCTACTTAAATAATATTCAACATACGTAAATCCATTAGCTAATGTAAATGCCAATTGTGTTATAGGATTAGCTCCTGCTTCTGCAATATGATAGCCACTAATACTTACGCTATAAAAATTGCGTATTTGTTGTTGAATAAAATAGGCTTGTACATCGCCCATTAACTTTAATGCAAACTCTGTGGAAAAAATACAAGTGTTTTGTGCTTGATCTTCTTTTAAAATGTCTGCTTGAACAGTACCTCTAACTTGAGTAAGTGCTTGTATTTTTAGTTGCTCATACACATCTTTTGGTAACACTTCATCGCCACTTACACCTAATAACTGTAATCCTAAACCAATATTACCATCAGGTAAACGTTCAGGTGAATTTGGATTATAATAAATTGGTTTTTGGAAATTTTGATACTTATTGTTAATGATTGAATAAACAGCATCCCATAACTGATGTTTGGTGATATATTGCTCACAAACTTGATCAATTGCAGCATTTAAAAAGAAAGCAAGAATAATGGGTGCAGGACCATTTATAGTCATGCTAACAGAAGTTTTTGGATCACACAAATCAAAACCACTGTATAGTTTTTTTGCATCATCAACTGTTGCAATACTAACGCCTGCATTTCCTATTTTACCAT
>JBMLQZ010000312.1:0-1991 GCA_049241285.1 Chitinophagaceae bacterium
ATTAGAAATTACAGCAGGAGCTACTCCTGGTTCATTAACAGTAGCATCTGGAGCAACTTTAACAACAGGAGGTTTATTAACGCTTAATTCTGATGCATCTGGAACAGCGAGAGTGGCAAATAGTGCAGGTACCATTTCTGGTAATGTAATCGTTCAACGCTATATACCTGGTGGCAATCGTCGCTTTCGTTTGTTGAGTCATCCATTTAATGCTGCTAGGCCGTTAAATATCTTAAGTGGCGTTTCTTATACTGGAAATGGCGGAACTACCAACGGTTTTACACATACAACTTCTACCAATAATCCTAGTGTATTTAGTTTTACTACTGCTAATGCAAATAGTGCTTCTAACAATGGTGGTTGGACTGCTTTTTCTGACGCTATTACTGCTAATTGGGGTGTTGGTCAAGGTGTTAGAATTTTAGTAAGAGGAACTTTTGGTGAAGGATTAGATGGAAATGCGTACACTCCAAGCCCTACAACAATTAGTATGACAGGTGCAGTAAATATTGGTGCAGTTAATGTTCCATTGGTTTTAGGTGGAACTGGTTCTGCTGAAAACTTTAATTTGGTAGGAAATCCATATCCGTCTCCTGTAAATATTGAAGATGTTGTTGCTGCAAATGCTAACGTGAGTAAAACAATTTATTTAAGAAATCCTTCAACAGGAAGCTATATCACTAAAGATTTATCAGTTCTTGCAAATGCAGATTATAGTATTCCAGCAAATGCTGCATTTTTTGTAGTACCAACTTCAGCAACAAATTTATCTTTTGATGAAGCTAATAAAGTAGGCACCGCATCAAGTGATGTTGTATTTAATCAACCAAGTAATGATCCATTACCATATATTGAATTACAAACGTTGGTAGGTAATGAAGTGTACGATAATATGTATATTAAATTCAACAAAAGCTGGTCTTCAAAGTTTGATATTAAAACAGATGCGGCAAAAGCACAAAACGATTTTGTAAATGTTTATGCAATAAGTGAAGAAGGTAACAGATTAGCAGTGGATGCTCGTTCATTTGTACACAATTCTATAATACCATTAGGCGTTTCTTTGAATAGTGGAAGTAGAACATTAACTATTAAGGCTAGCACTTTTAATTTAGATGCAGATAAATATGAAGTGGTACTTCTTGATAAATTAACCAATACTAAAACTACTTTAACAAAAGATGCTAGCTATAGCTTTACCGTAAATATGTCTGAAGCTAATACTTATGGTGATGATAGATTACAATTGTTATTAACTACAAAAAATACCAATCAACCTATTGATGTAATTGCAACTGGATTTAAAGCAAAATTACAAAGTACTATTATTAGTAATCAAATTGCAGTTAACCTAGAAAATGCAAGTAGTAAAACAACTATAAAAGTGGTTAATGCTCTTGGCCAAGTTGTAATCTCTAAAGATGCTAGCAACATTACTGCTGGTACTGTTACCATAGGAACTACTGAACTAAGTAAAGGTTTGTATTTTGTGCAAGTACAAAGTGGCGAAAATGCAGTAACATTAAAAGCAACTAAACCATAAATCATTTTTAAACTAAAGAATAAATAAAAAAGATTATGAAAAAATATATCAATTATAAGACACTAGCAGTTTTAATGGTGCTTTTATTACCTACCATTTTGCTGGCTCAACCAGGTTTTGATGATGATGTAAGTGATGTGCCAGTTGATGGTGGTTTAAGTTTATTAGTGGCAGCAGGTGTAGGCTATGGTATTAAAAAAGTAAGAGAAAAAAGAAAATAATTTCTCTTAGTTTTCCTATTATAAAAAGGGTGTTTCTAGCAATAGAAACACCCTTTTTATGTTTTGATTTAGAATATAAAAGGTTAGTTATATTAACTGTTTTGTTCTATACATTTTACATAATGTTGTGTCATAATAGAATGTATTTTCTCTTTCAATTCTTCAATAGTTTCATTGCCAACTTCTACAGCAGGTAAAAAATGAATTTCTAAAGCTGTGGGAAGAAA
>JBMLQZ010000312.1:2001-3683 GCA_049241285.1 Chitinophagaceae bacterium
CCAAGGCAAAAACCAGAATCAAAGACGCATTACGGGAAGAAAAAAGAAAGATTGATGCCTTGGCATGGCTTTTTTGGTTCCTATAATTACACATGGAATAATGGGTACTTTGGTATCTCTTGATAATTTAAACGCACCGTCTTGAAACTTAGCTAAAGGCATATCGGTTTTGTTTCTTGTGCCTTCTGGAAAAATACACATATGAAATTGCTTTTTTAAAGCATCTTTCATCAGCTCATAACTTTTTTTTCTACTAACAACACTTTCTCTGTTTACTAAAACGGCTCCTCTAGCATAATACCAACCAAAAAATGGAATTTTTGTAAATGAATCTTTAGCTATGGTTTGATTAGCCCCTGGCACAAATGGACAAAGTAATGGCACATCTAATAATGCATTGTGATTAGCTGTTACTATGTATACTTTACCTTTTTCAAAATGTTCTTTTCCATACACTTTAAGTGGGCAAGCAACTAAAAATAACCAAAACGAATTCCACCATTTAGCTAATATGATAAACCATTTCATTCCTGTTGGATCTTTGATGAGTTTAGTAGCTAACGATGGTATTAGAATAATAAAAAACGTGATGACAAAAGTAATTAAGCCCCAAAATGCCCAGATTCGAGCAAATATTTTGGTAAATATGTTGTACGAAGAAATGTTTGAATGGGTTGATTGATTCATATGTATTAAGGATTGTTTTTTATAAAGTCCAGTCTATTGGGTCTTTACCTTGTTTCATGAGTAATTGATTGGTTCTGCTAAAATGTTTACAGCCAAAAAATCCATTGTATGCACTTAAAGGCGATGGATGTGCCGCTTTTAAAACATGGTGTTTTAATTCGTTAATTAATGTTTGTTTTTCTTGTGCAAATTTACCCCACAATAAAAATACAATTCCTTCTCTTTCATCAGAAAGTGTTCTTATAACAGCATTGGTAAATTCCATCCAACCAATTTTTGCATGGCTAGCTGGTTCGTTTGCTCTAACAGTTAAAACTGCATTTAACAACAATACACCTTGTTCTGCCCATTTGGTTAAATTACCGGTAGTTGGTATTGGCATTCCAATATCGGTGTGTAATTCTTTAAACATGTTTACCAAAGATGGGGGTGGAGGCACATTGTCTGGAACACTGAAGCTTAATCCCATTGCTTGATTTGGATTATGATAAGGGTCTTGACCCAATATTACCACTTTTACTTTATCAAAAGGGGTTTTGTCAAATGCATGAAAAATGAATGATCCAGGTGGATAAATAGTAGCTTTTGTAGCTTTTTCGGTTTTTAAATGCATAGCAATTTGCAAAAAATAGGGCTTGCTAAATTCTGCTTTTAGCTTTTCTTTCCAACTTGATTCTATTTTAACTTCCATTGGTCAATAGCTTTTTTGCGATGGCGAAAATACAAAACTAATATGCTGTGTAAATAGTTTCTGAATTAGTTTTGTTGTTTACTTTATTTACCTTGTATTAATTACTTTTTATGAAAGAATTTGTGAAGTTTTTTAGTTGCTTTTGTTTGTTTATTATGGTTATTGGCGTTGCATGTAATAGCAATGCACAGTCGGTAAATGATGTAACTGTTGTACAATTTGAAAAAGAAATAAATTATGCAAACAGTCAATTATTAGATGTAAGAACTGCAGAAGAATATCAAGCTGGTCATATTAAAAATGC
>JBMLQZ010000313.1:0-2293 GCA_049241285.1 Chitinophagaceae bacterium
ATTGTTTTTTTACACTTATTAAAAAGTAAAGGCCCTAATTTTTTTGATAGCATTAGAAATTGGGATGCTGTAAAAAATAAACTTTTAAGTATTTATGGCTATAGTTTAGATGATGATTTGAAAGGAAAATTTGAATTTACATACACCGATGGTAAACCCTTTTTAAGAGTATTAGATAATTCTATTAAAAGGGTTGTAGCAACAACTACCTCAAACGATTTAAGGCCAAAAACAACAGCAACTGAGGCTACTAATCCCTCTTTTGAAGCTACAGTGGTTGAAGAAAAGGTGCTTCAAAAAGCTGCAGTAAAATTGGGGGTTGTTATTAATACCAATGAAGAGCAATATCCACACATACAAATAGAAGCCGTTCAAGGAGAAGCAGATGATGACTTTTCAAAATACACAGGTAAAGTAGAGAAGGTAGATTTGAATAAATTTATTAATACCGATGTGTTTAGTGAAGAAGATAAAATGTTGGTGCAACAGTTGAGAAAACTATTGAGCACAGAGGTAAATAAGTATCTCAATAGAAACTCGCCATTTAGTGGAATTTGGGAAAATATTATTCAACAACATGATGAAGCTTTACCCGCTGAAACTAAAAATCTTATACACGAGTATTTACAACCAAAGTATAAAAAATTATTTGCTGAGCTAGCAGGTAGCAACTTCTTATTTTATTTGCCTTCTAAAAAAGCTTTTACTACAGGCAACTTAGAGCAAGCTGAATTTTCTTCCGAATTTATATCGCCACATTTTTCAGTGCATTATGCAAACGAAAATTATACTGTAGAATGTAGGGTAAAGCTACCTACTGTAGATTTAAATTTATCTGAAAACGAGTGTGATAGTACAATGCTTTTTCAATATCACAATCAATTTTTTACTTGGCAACGTAGCGAAGATGTAACTATTGTAAATCAATTTTTACCAACTGGTAAAATGGTTATTAATCAAGCAAATTGGTCAAAGCAGTTACAGCATTTCATTCTTCCATTATCTAAAGAGTACAATGTGCATTTTGGAAATTTAGAAAAAGAAGAAATAAAAGATGTATTACCTGATTGTAAAATATTGTTGAAAGAAAGAGGCGATTATTTAATATTAGAACCAGTATTTAGTTACAAAGGATATGAAATAAAGCAAACAGATAAAGACAAAATTTTACTTCCTTTTGCAGAAAAATTATTAGTAATTCAACGTAATGTTGAAGCCGAAAATAGTTTCATACAAAAAATTGAAAACTTACATTCAAACTTTATTAGACCAGTTGATAGCAATACATTAGCACTTAAAGGATCTGACGTTCTAAAAAATAATTGGTTTTTCTTGTTTATAGATGCTGTTAAAGATATGAACGTAACTGTTTATGGATTTGATGCATTAAAACATTTTAGATTCAATACAGCTAAGCCTTCTACTAAAATATTTATTAGCAGCAATACCGATTGGTTTGATGCGAAAGTGCAAATACATTTTGGCGAGCAACAAGTAACGGTTGATGATGTAAAAAAAGCATTAATAAACAAGCAACAATATGTTCAACTACAAGATGGTACATTGGGTATTTTACCAGAAGAATGGTTAAAAAAATATGCGTTGCTATTTAGAGTAGGAGAGGGTAAAAGTGGAAACATTAAATTGAGTAAATATCATTTTAGTGTAATTGAAGAATTGTATAATGAACGGAATGAAGAAGAATTGTTTTTTCAGTTAGAAGAAAAATACGAAAAGCTGAAAGAGAATTATGCCATTAAAGAAATACCAGCACCTGCACATTTAAAACCTATTTTAAGACCGTATCAAGAAAGTGGGTTTCAATGGTTAAATTATTTGAGAGAAGTACAGTGGGGTGGCATTTTAGCCGATGATATGGGTTTGGGTAAAACCATTCAAGCATTGAGTTTTTTGCATTATTTAAAAGAGCAGTTAGGTTCTTTAAAAGCATTAGTAGTTTGTCCAACAACATTAATGTATAACTGGCAAAATGAGATAACTAAGTTTACACCTAATCTTACTTTTTACATTCATCATGGAGGAGGAAGGTTAAGAGAAAGTTTACTACAAGATCATATTGATGTAATTATTACTACCTATGGAACTTTAAGAAGTGATATTAAACAGTTTGTTGAGTTAGATTTAGATTATGTAGTGTTAGATGAAAGCCAGGCTATTAAAAACCCTAGTAGTAAAGTAGCAAAGTCGGCCTGTTTGTTAAGAGCAAAAAATAGGTTGTGTTTAAGTGGTACACCTTTGCAAAACAACACTTTCGACATATTTGCCCAAATGA